>SPCK01000431.1 GCA_004525355.1 Spirochaetales bacterium | reverse complement strand
TCCATCTTCCTGTCCGAGCCGATATTGCCTATGGTCATCTTGCCGTAATTGATACCTACGCCGCTAAAAAAGGGGGGCCTGTCGCGAGAAGCCTGCCATGCATTGAATTCGCCAAGCGCGTCTATCATGTCTAACCCAGCCCGAACGCTGTCAAGAGCGTCCTGGCCCGATGAAAGGGGCGCGCCGAAGAACGCCATGATCGCGTCGCCGATATATTTGTCCACGATCCCTTTGTGACCCATGATTATTTCCACCATGCGCTCGAAATAATGGTTGAGGGAGTCGACGACCTCGCTGGGCTTGAGTTGCTCGGAAATACTTGTGAAGCCGACGATATCGCTGAACAGGACGCTCAACACGCGATCGTCGCCGGTGAGTTGGCCCTCCGGCCGGTTGAAGATTTGTTCGATGACACTTTCCGGTACATATTTTTGGAAGATATTCCGTACCTTGCGCTCGCGCCGGTGCGCCAGCGCGGCATCCAGGGCAAAATTCTTGATCTGCCCGTATGCATCGTCAAGGGCTGCGACCATGCCGTTGAAGCTTGCCGAGAGTGTTCCTATTTCGTCGGAATACTGTACCTCCGCCCGCAGGCTCAAGTCGCTCGTTTCCATTACCTTGGACATAGTGCGCTCGAGGCGCCGCATGGGGTCGGTAAGGTAACGGGAGAAGATCACGAGCAGGAGCGCGGAAAGTGCCACTGACAACATGATGAGAATCGCGCTCCGCTTGACGATCTCTTCCACGGCCGCGTAGAACCTGTCTTCCTGCTCGGTCTGCAGGAGATACCAATCGAAGGGTTTGATATAGGCGGCCATTGCGACGCGATCAACGCCGGCCAGCTTGAGGTGCATCCACCCCTCGCTCCGCTCGCGTATGAGACTTTGCAGGGTCGCCGTTTCCTGGGGCATCAGCTCCACGGGAGCTGTGTTCATCTCGATTCGGGCCGAAGAATCCAAGGCCAATATCAGTTCGGTCGCCCCGGTCGCGCTTCCGGAGGCAAAATCAGCAATCGCCTTCTTGGCTATACCGACGAAATACGGATCGACGTCCAGGCCGCTTTCCTCGAGAATACGCCACTGTTGTTGTGCGTATTTGGCGAGCTCTTCCGTCTTGTAACGAAGGAATTCCACCGCTACCTGCGTTATACCGTTTCGCGCGGCGTATGACGAGACGATGCCGGATATCGACAGGGGAACGATGAGGAGTGGCAGGACCAACAAGAGTATCTTCGTCCGAATACGCATGGTATCTGGCAAGCATAAACTGGCAACCCTTGCAGGTCAAATTCACTTTATTTGAAACCCTGTTCGCAGTGTTGTACACTCATCGTGAGGCAAAAGAGATGGATACTGAGTCAACTCGGAATGACTCGATTCCCGCAGGTAACGGCGGCATGATAAGCGAGGACGAACGCCGGGAGATACTCGAGGAAATCGAGGAGAGCGTACGGGTAAAGCGGGAACCCCTGGCACCCACAAGCGCGCGTGGCTCCAACGGAGCGGCCTTGCCGCTGGCAGTGAACATAGGAGCGTTGAT
This sequence comes from Spirochaetales bacterium, assembly GCA_004525355.1. GTDB lineage: Bacteria > Spirochaetota > Spirochaetia > Treponematales > UBA12059 > UBA5200. The sequence goes on along the minus strand of SPCK01000431.1, from coordinate 907 downwards.
CCTCGTGGCGCTCACTGTTTTCCTGGTTCCTGGATTCTATAATATCAGTGAGCGCCGGCTGGTGGACCCGGAAATGGAAACCGCGGGGGGCGCCGTCGAGTTCTTCCGCGCGTTGAGACACGAAGCTGACCTGGAAATCCAGGAACAGGAACAAACCATAGAAACCCTGCAGCAGCAATACGTGCAGGTCAAGGCCGAGCGCGAGGCGCTGCGCAAGGATTTCGACAGACAACTGCAAGGCCGGGCCGACGAACTCGAGACCGGTCTTAAGGCCACGCTCGACGCCGAACGTGCCCGCCTCGCCGCCTCCGGGCAGACGGAAGCCGCCAGCCAGGCAAGGCTTGCGGAACTGCAGGCCACGTTGCAGGCCGAACGCTCCCGAGAGCTCGAAGCATTCAGCGTCCGCCTGCAGGAGGAAGCTGACAAGCGTGACAAGGAACTCTCGGATACCCAGGCTCGCTTCAACGACGAGCTTCGCCAGCGTACCGAGCCGCTCAAGGCCGAGATAGAGCGCCTGAGCTCGATCGACGCGTCGCAACGCTTGGCCAGCCAGGACCTGGCAAGACGCTACGAGTCGTTGCGCAGGGAGTCGGCGGCCAAGCAGGCTGAACTGATTGCCGAGACCGAAACGCTACGGCTGCAGCTGTACGAGGCCAAGGCAATCGCGAAACGGCTCGAGCCGCAACAAGATGCCAGGCGCACCCTCCTCGAGCGCCTTGAAATCCTCGCGCGCTCTTATGCCTCAGCGCCGATTGGCTCGGGACACCAGGCAATGGAACAAGCGACCATGCTCATGCTCTTGCAGGCCAAGGTGGATACCCGTGCGCTACTGGCCGCGGAGCCGTTGAGGAGCAGCCACCCCGGTCTGGCCGAACGTCTGGATGAATATTTCCGGAACTACGAAAAT
>SPCK01000477.1 GCA_004525355.1 Spirochaetales bacterium | reverse complement strand
TCGGTCGCCCTTTTCACGGCGGGACACGCCTACCAGGGCACGGCCGGACTGATCTCGGCTGCGCTGCTCGGAAGCGCACTCGCCGTCGCCTACCTGCGCGGCACCAACCTGCACGCACTGGCCTGGGCGCACGCCGGCTACAACCTGCTTCTCCTCCTTGCGAGCCTGGGCGCGTAACGGATTGCGTTTTCGCCCGTTTTCCTTCGGCTCCGGGGCGACCGCGCAAAGAAGAAGCGACATGAAGCTGCCTGTTAACAGAATTACAGGAAGGGAGTATTATCGTAATCATGCAGGCTATAGACAAACTCAAGTCCGATCTTGACGATTGGGAGCGGCGCTCCACCCCTTCCGCGGACATGAAAGCCCTCGACGGCCTCAGGCTGTCATTCTCGCGCACCGTGGGTTCAGTGCCGGAAGAAACCATCTCGGCGATTTTCACGTCCTTCCTGGGCCTCTACGGCTCGGTAGGACCCCGTCAGGGCGCCAAGGCGATTGAATGGCTGGGGGGCGTGGGCTCGCTCTTCCTCATGGACTACGACGGCACGCCCTTCTCCAAGGCCGAGTGGGAAGATATCCGCGAATTGGTGACCCTTGACGCGGGAGAGATCGATATGGACGTCCTGAGCTATATTCTTTCCGTCGTCATGGAACACGGAGCCTTGTAGCGTGCCCGAGGACCCTGAAGTGGGTGAATGGTTCGCCGATGAAGAGTTCTGGACTGCCTACGCGCCGCTGTTGTTCGACGAACGCCGCTGGTCGGAAACGCCGATGGTGGTCGACGGGATAGAAAAGCTGACCGGCCTCGCCTCCGGAGAGCGGTCCTGCAAATCGGTTCTGGATCTGTGCTGCGGCCCCGGACGGCATGTGCTGGAGTTTGCCAGGCGGGGGTACCGGGTATGCGGTGTCGATAGTACGAAACCGTACCTGCAGGCGGCCCGGGAAAGCGCCGCGGCAGAAGGACTGTCGGTCGAATTGGTCTGCGAAGATGCCAGGCGATTCAGCAGGCCTGGGTCCTTTGACCTGGCCGTGAATCTGTTTACGAGCTTCGGGTACTTCGACGATCCTGCCGACGACGCGCTGATGGTCAGGCGCCTGTACGAGAATCTCGCGCCTGACGGAGCGCTGGTCATGGAAATGGCTGGCAAGGAAACCGCGGCGCGGGATTTTACCGAGGGCGAATGGTTCGAACGGGACGGCAAGCTTGTCATGACGGAGTTTTCCGTGGTCGGCGCATGGGAAGGGCTGCGAAACCGATGGATCATGGTCGATGGAGATCGTCGCGTCGACCGTTCGTGGGTGCAACGCCTGTACGCGGCGACGGAGCTGAAAATTTTGCTGCTCCAGGCGGGATTCCGGACGGTCCGCGTCTATGGATCCTTTGAAGGAACGCCCTACGATAGCCAGGCACGCTCGCTCGTGACAATTGGAATCAAATAAGGCTCGAAATTTTGAGGATTTGGGTCGATACTATAGAGAAAGGGCGGTAAAGCGCCCGAAAAGCTAATCAGGAACGGGAACAGCCATGGCAAAAATCGGTATACGCTTAGCGGATGGAAAGTTCTACCCCATTCTGGACGAGGGCGACGCCGTCAAGAAGCGTCTCGTACTCACCACGGTCAAGGACGATCAATCGAGCGTTCAGATCGACGTGTACCGCGATTCGGACGAAGTCCGCAGCGAGCGCGCCTATGTGGGTAGCCTGGTCATCGAGAACATTCCGGCCCGGCCAAAAGGTGAACCGGATATTCGTCTGGACATCGGCCTTGACGCGGAGGGTAACCTGACGGCGTACGCCAAGGAGCTGGCCAGCGGGGAGCACCAGGCTCTCTCGGTATCGCTCAAGTCGCTGAGCGAAGAAGAAAAATACGAGATACCGGACTTTGACTTCCAGGAAGACGATGCGTCCCTCATGGAGACCGATGAATTCCCGGACATGAACCCCTTTGACGAAAACCCGGAGGAAGTCGAACCCGCGGAAACCCCTGTCACCCGAGTAAAGGACACCTACTCTTTCGACGAGGAACCTGTCGAGCCAGAGCCTGCGAGTCTCGTAGAGCGCAAGCGAAAGCGCCCCGTGATAGTGCCCATCCTGCTCGCGCTCGCAGCCACGCTGCTCGTGCTGGCGATTGCCTTCCTGGTTTTCAGGTGCACGGCCGACCGTCAACCCGCCCCCCCGGTC
>SPCK01000352.1 GCA_004525355.1 Spirochaetales bacterium | reverse complement strand
GTTCGCGCTCAGGCCGCAAGCTCGCGGTTATTTCTTCTTCGGTATGTCGGCGTTGTTGTTGGCTTTGTACCAAGGCGCAAGGACTCTTTTCATAACGACGATAATCATGGACTCGGCAGCGCTGGTCCGTATCGAGTACGCAGCACTGTTCCTGATGGTACCGTTCTTTCTGGGTTTCCTGGAAACCGTGCTCGACGGCAAGGTATCCTTGGCAGTGAAATTTTCGGCAGCGGTCTACCTCGCTCTTGGTATCGCCAGCCAGGTACTCAGGCGCGAGCCCTTCCTGTATGCATGGTATCTCGTCTCCGCGGTCGCGGTCATTTACTACATCGTTTTCCTTCTGTTTCGTGCATCCGTCCGGGATTTCAAAGGCTTGAAAGCGGACGGGGGCGGCGTACGGTTTTTCTCCACCATCAAGAACTTCCTGCTGACTACTGACTCGGGCAAGATGCTCTTCGGTACCCTGTTGATTGGCGTGGTGGTAGTATTGGATAGCATCCTGGCTGATTCCGGTGGCAAGCTGAACCTCACTAGATACGCGTATTTCATTTTCCTCATGGGCGCCGCGTCAGTCCTGGCGGGGCAGTTCACCGCCACCTACAAGCGCATGGAGGATATGACCGACGGGCTTGAACGGACGGTCATCGCGCGAACTTCGGCCTTGGCTCGCGCGGCGGAAGACCGGACGCGGTTGAACGCCGAAATAGCTGAAGCGAACCGGGGCTTGAGGAATACCATGGATCAGGCCAAGCGCGACATGGCAATCGCCGTGTCCGTCCAGCGTGGATTCTTTCCATCCAAACCTCACGTGACCCGGGATTGGGACGTGGCCTTTGCCTTCGAGCCGGCGGTTGGCGTATCCGGCGATTTTTATGACTTTTACGAACGCGATGGCGAATTGCGTGGCGTCGTGGTGGGGGACGTTTCCGGGCACGGCATAGCCAGCGGTCTCATTACCTTACTCGCACGTAACGTGTTCTTCCGCCGGACCTTCGAGCGGCAACAGGAACAGCTCGGCGTGGTTCTGGCCGACGTGAACCGGGAGCTCGTTCGCGAACTGTCCTCGGTGGACAATTTCCTGACCTGCGCTTTCCTGCGGTTGAACGGCAACAAGGTGGAATACGTGAACGCGGCCCATACGGACACCCTGTTCCGCAAGGGCGGCATGACGGATGCCATGGTTCTCAGGCCCAGGGACGGCCAGGATTTCAAGGCGCCGCCGCTGGGCCGCGAAGGGTTGGACATAAGCGTCAAGGCATTGTCGTTCTCGGTATCGGATGGCGACGCCATCCTGGTGTACACGGATTGCCTGACGGAAGGCCGAAACACAAAGGGGCAGGAATACGGCGAGGACCGGCTCCTTGAAGCATTCGCGCGGGCAGATACCGAGAATGCGGAATCGATTCTGGCGTCGATCATGATCGATTACCGGAATTTCACCGCAGGCGTTCGGCGTACGGACGACCTGACCGCGGTCGTACTACGGAAAATCTGAGCCCGGTCGATCGTGAACCAGCTCTGCCAAGAGCGATGCCTTTCCCTGCTCGGAGGGGCTTGATGGCAAAATCATCTCCCGGCTCAAACGAGGCTTCAAGACCTTGATGCGCGAATTCGCTCCGGACCTTGCCGCCGAGTCTCCAGGCATAGGGCTGTACGCCGAGACCGGCCTGCATGACGCCCTCAAGCGCCGTTACGCATCGGCTCCGGGCGCCAGGCTTGAGGTCCGCATAGCCGGAAAGGTGGTGGACGTCGCCCTTCCGGACGAGCTTGTAGAGGTACAGACCCGCAACCTCGGATCGATAGCGGACAAGATCCTGCATCTGGCCTGTTTAATGCCCGTCCGCATCGTATACCCGGTAGTGGTCGAGAAGATCATCATTCGCAGGAACCCTTCGGACGGAGAGATCCTGTCCACCAGACGCTATACCGGCCGCAAGGATTTCTACAGTGTCTTCGACGAACTGGTGCGGGCGCCGCTCATCGTCGCCTCCCCGAACGTACGTCTGGACATCGTGCTGGTACGGACCCGCGAGGAACGGGTCAGGGATGGCTCTGGCTCCTGGCGCAAGCGTGGCGACCGCGTCCTTTCGCGCGAGCTCGACGAGGTCATCAACACGCGGTCGTTGGACACCAGGGACGACTGGTTGGCGCTTATTCCCCCGGACCTCCTGCAACCGTGGGATTCCGGCACCCTGGGGAGCGCCCTGAATATCGACGCCCAGCGTGCACGGAAAATCCTGTACACCTTCAGAAGGGCGGGGCTTCTGGAACTGGGTAGCCGCATTGGACGACTTAAAATGTACTGTATCCCGGGAACGGTTATGCGGTGAGCAGCTGGACCCTGGAGGGATAAACGGTCGTCATCCATGACGCCCCCGCGTTGCGGGCTTTCACGAGCGCGATTTCTGATTCATTGGAATACCGCCCTTCTTTCCGGGACACGATTGACCGGAAGTGCGGTTGTGATCGCAAGAGCATCAGTATTCGGCTCAATAATTAAAACGCCGTATCATTTATTGAACTTTTCAGCAGTTTTTTCCCTTGCGCAATCATTTGTACCGGTAGTATCATGCTAATCTGGGAGCCGGATGTTGTCGGCATACCTGCAATGACTTTCGCGCATCTTCAAGGAGTCATAATGACGCTCTCAAAATATTCGGGAGAACTCTCGGGCATCGATTACCTGTCCATGCTGGTAGTGGATATCCATGGCGCCATCCGCTCGGTTTCCCTGCCGCGGTCATATATAAGCGAGAAGATTCTCAAGTACGGTATCGGCTTTGACGCCAGCAACTACGGGTACGCGCAGGTGCATAAGAGCGACATGGTGGCAATTCCGGACCTGTCCGCCGCGTTCGTGGAAGAGAAGGACGGTTTCAAGATACTGCACGCGTTCTGCGACGTGTGGACGACCGAGGGCGAGCCCTTCGACCAGTACCCGCGCACGATAGCCAAGAAAGCACTCGAGCGTCTGGTCGCCAGCGGTGTGGGCGACGATGCAAGGATGCTCGTGGAATTGGAGTTCTACGTATTCGAAGAAGTCCGGTACTCCACGACAACTGACCACTCATACTATTTCGTGGAAAGCGC
>SPCK01000170.1 GCA_004525355.1 Spirochaetales bacterium | reverse complement strand
CTGACATCGACCATCACCCTGAAAACTGGTTCGGTTCCTGAGCCGCGCATCCACAGGAAGGCGGCAGGCTGCGAGCGTTCATCCTCCAGGAGTATCCGAAGGCCTCCCGTTCCAGACTCGCCGAAATCGTCGCCCAAGGGAAGCTCATCCATTCCACGGGTGGCCATTGCGCGCCATGAGAGTCTGCCCAGATGGGGTTCGAGTTCGCCTGCCAGGTCGTGCCAGGAGCTGCGGAACAACCCGCCGTACGCACGCTTGAGGGCTACTTGGTCCCGTGAGACTACCTTGAGGGCGGCCCGATCCTCGAAAACGCTCGTAGTGACGAAAGGAGGGAGGCTCGCGGCCACGTCCGCCAGTTCGAAGTCATCCTTCCATTTTCTGTCTTGACCGCTTCGTTCCAGCCACAGGCGATAGGGACCGGGCGTCCCGTCCATATTGCGGAGGTACACCAACTTGAGCAGGGCGGTAATCGTATTGAGCGGATCGCGTACGCTTGCCGGATGGGTTATCACCCCGCCGTTGGAGCCTTCTCCCAGGATGCGCACGAGCCAGCCTTCGTTCCGCAACCGGCGTGCCAGGCCCACGACATTGGCCTCGCCGGTTTCAGCGCGGAAAACGGCAGCGCCAAAGATCGAGGCGATGGCTTCTATCCGCATGCTTGTAGCGTCGTTGGCCACTACGGCGGTCTTTACGGCATTCTTGCCCGAAACTATACGGCGGCGCTCCAGCTCGGCCAGCTCGGACAGGGTGGCCAGCGCAAAGGTCTCCTGCGCCTCCAGTGCGCGGGCCGATCCGGCGGACCGGTCCCAGGCGACGATGTTGCCGCGGTCGCCGTCGCAATCGGGCACGTAGCCGAAGGCAAAGCCGGGGTCGCGTTCGCGCGCGGATTGCAGCTCCATCCTGCATTGATCCAGCGACGCGCCTTCCGGCACGATGCGGTGCACGAACGCGCGGGGCCGGGCGTTCACCGTGTGAACGTGCGCTCCCAGGCTGGCAAGGAAATCCACGTCGATGGACAAGGCCCGTGCCGAACCGTTCATCTCGGCGATTATACCGACACCGCGGGACTCTACTGCGGAGGCAAGCTCGTCCAGCGCGCGCTCCTGGGTTTCAAGGTCGTCGGAGGCTCCGGCCGTCTCGCGGGCGAACAGCGTATAGTCGGATATCGCCTTTCGCTTGTTCAGGCCGCAGGACGAGAAAACGGCTGCGACTGTTTTCGGATCTACGCTCGACGAGAGCGCGGCCAGCCGATCGATGTCGGCCGCCATACAGGCCTCCTCCCGCAGGTGATCGATCAGGAGCCGCGCCTGGTCGCCGGGCAGCACTCCTCCATCGACCAAGCCGAATTTGACCCCGTTATGCCCCGGCGGGTTGTGGCTGGCCGAGACGTAACAAAATGCCGAAATCCGATCCGGATGGCCTTCCGGAAGGGCGCCCGAACGCTTTGCCCAGGCCATGATCTCGGGAGCCGCGATTATGAACGCATAGCGGACCTCGATGCCCCGGGCCAGGAAGATCCTGAGCATGGCGTTGGCGATGGCCGGTCCGCTGGGGCGCGTATCGAGGCCCAATGCGATGATGGGCTTGGCACTGGAACTGCTTGAAAGGAAATCCGCGAAAACGTCGGCCATTCGGGCGGCGACGTAGAGACGATCCGGTCCGAGTTCCTCGGAAAGGTCGTCGTCGGAGGACCCGAACACGCCGCGCCAGCCGGAGGCGGACAGGATCAGGGAGTCGAAAAACGTGCGCGCCGCCTTGGGTGACGGTTTTCTTGAAAGCGGATCGTTATGGGGATCGCCGATGGCAAGATCCGTACCCGGGTGAAGCATCATATTCATAAGAAGATTATAGTCAGGAGGAGCGGAATGAGCGAGTAGGCTGGCCGTTATTCCTTGATGATCAAATCGATCGGAGGCAGTTCGAGCGACGAATCCGCGGCGCGGCGGTTCTCGTCCTGGATAGCCTCGTAGATTTCCTGGCGGTAGACCTTGATCGACTTGGGCGCCTCTATGCCGAGCTTGACCTGGTCACCCCGAACCTCGACGACGGAAACCACGATACCATCGCCGATGACCACCTTTTCATTGAGCTTGCGGGTAAGGATGAGCATGGCCTAGGACCTTGCGGCGGCGAGCTCCGCCATCACATCGTGCTTGGTTTGCCATCGCGGATCGGCCTGGGGCACCTGGGCCCCCTTGCGGGATGCCTTGCCGATGACCAGCGGCCCCATGAGGTTTGCGGTCACCGAGCCGCCGTCAGCCGGAACCGTCACCACCACCAGGATAAGCGCGTCATCCGGGGACGTGATGTGAAGCGCGGAAGTGAGATCGTCGTTGATATCCACCGCGTAATCGGGCCGGAAGAGAAATGGGTCGACCAGGATGAAGGCCAGTTCGGGCAGTTCAAGCGATTGGAGGTAGAAATATGGTTTCTGTGCCGCATCCAGCAACGCGTAGGACTTGAATTTCTGAAAGCCGATAAGGCCCTCGTTGATATCTATGACCTGCCGATCGTCTATATCCAGTTCGCCGAAAGCCTTGGTTCGTATGCGCATCGTGTCATCCAATCTGCCTGATTCAGCGCAGGAAGTCAAGCAGCGTCGAGGGCAGGACCCTGCCGGCCATCCTGAGCGCGGCTTCGTGGGCATACTCCAACATCTTGTATTCCGTAACTGCCTTCGTAAAGTCCAGATCCTTCTCCGCTGCCAGGAGGGCCGTGGCATCGGGGATTTCTTTGTTGAGCCTGAGACCCGCCATCTCCAGGCGTTCCATGGCGGATCCCGCCTGGGCCAGCCGGCGATTCATGTTGTCCATGCCGGCGTCTATGCTGGCAAGCACGCGGCTGCCGACCTCCAGCGCATCGCCCTTGTACAGCGCGTCGCGGAGGGCCATCACCGAGTCGAACAGGGAGCCGCCGGATACGCGCGCCGCCGGTGCGTAGTCGGATGGCACGCCTGATCCGGAGAGTATGCCGAGCTCGACCAAAACGTTTCCGCCGGCGCCGTCCTCCAGCCTCAAGCGGTGCGCCTGGGTTCCTTCAAGTACGAGCGAGTTTTGCGCCGGATCCAGGGATGCCTTGACCGCGGCGCCAGAGTCGTTGATCTTGGCGACGATGGCCTGGACCGTGTCGCCGGGTTTCAGGGCTATCTCATGTCCGTCGATGAAGATCGAGGACGCTTCCATGACCCGGTACGCGGAAGCGTCCGAGCCGCCGGCCACGCGCTGCCGCTCGGACCAGAACACCTCGTCGCCCGGCAGGTTCATGGGAAGATAGGCTTCTTCCGAGATCTCAGCCTGGGGAGAGCCCAGGCCTCCGATATATACGACGCCCACCGTCGTCGCCCCGCCTGAGCCGGCCACGTAGCCTTGGACGGCCCGGAACGGCTCGGTCCGCGCCTTGTCGCCCGCGAACAGGAAGTCTCCATCCGGTCCGCGCGCATTGGCCAGGTTGATGATCTCCGACAGGAGCTGGTCGACCTCGATGGCCATCGCAGCCGTATCTTCCTTGGTAAATGTGCCGGTCGCCCCGGTAACGGCCAGTTCTCGTACCCGCTGCATGATGTCCTGTGTCTGGCGCATGTAGCCTTCGGAAATCCTGGCCCGATCCAGGGTATATTGAACGTTTTTTTCGTATCGCTCTATGCGCCCGACGTAGGAGTCGTAACGTACCGAGCGTGCGGCAGCCAGTGGATCGTCCCGCAGGTTCTCGAAGCGCTCCTGCTTATTCATGCGGTTGGCCATGGACGCCATGGAATCCTCCCGGCGTCGCATCCAGTACTGCATATCGTTGTTCATCATGTCCGTGCTCACGCGACGCATATCGTCCTCCAGTTGGCAGGCTGCCTGGGCTTACACGCCCATGCGGTTGATGATGGTGTCCAGCATTTCGTCGATCTGGGCTATGAACTTGGCCGAAGCGGCATAGCCGTGCTGGAACTTGATCATGTTGGACAATTCTTCGTCGATATTCACGCCCGAGATCGATTCCCGCATGTCGGACAGATTCTTGGCTATCCGCGATTGAGTCTCGGCCATGCGTCCCGCGCGTTCTCCTTCGAGGCCGATACGGGCCACCGCGTCAGCGAAATAATCGTCGAAGGTCGCCTCGGAGCCGACCATGACCGAAGCGGTTCGCAGGTTGGCTATGGCCAGGGCCGCAGACCCGTCCCCGGCCTCGGCGGGACGGCCGTTCATGCCGAACCCAGAGGCTACGCTGGTCAGGTCGCGCTTGATCTCGCCGGAAATCTCTATCCATCCGGACGGGTGAGCCAGGGGGGCCACGGCGTAGTCGGTCCCGCCTGCCCGCAGTGAAAGGACGGCGTCCGCTCTCTGCCAGTCGTAGGATCCCGCGGGACCAGGGGAGGCCAGAAGCCCCGCATAGCCGACGATGAACTCACCGGAATCTTCCAAATGCCGAATGACAAAGTCGGGGTCGGCGCCCGTGGCGCTCGCGGTAGCCCGAAGCTGGAGCTTGCCTTCGGATGTCAGGCGGGCAGTCACCTCGGCGCCCGATACGTTGATCCTGCGCACCAGGTCCGCGACGGTATCCGTCGGCCGGTATGCTATTTCCACGTTACCCTGCGGACCGGATAGCCTGAGCGTGCCCGCGAGCCCGATCTGCTCCTGGGAAGCCAGCGTGTTGGCCCCGGTCATGCGGTGTATATAGCTTGAATCGTAGACGCCGTCGCCGTTCCGGTCGTAATTACCCGCGACGTTGTTGACCCGCGGGAATTCGGTAAAGAAGTCCACGCCGGTCCTGCCGTTCAGGCCGTACGCCGAGCGGTGGACCTCGTTCACGAGGTCGGTAAAATTGAGCGTCATGGTATCCAGTGTGGTGATTTCCTTGCGGACGTCCACGTCCCGCAGCTCGAACAGCGCGCCCAGGGATCCTCCGCGCATCTGCGCCGCGTCGCCGGTGTCCTTCCATATCAAGCGCGGATGGCCCTCGTTCTCTGCTCCCGTCGTCAGGTCGAAGGACCGGGCGATCTTGCCCTGCACCAGTATCTGGCCATCCACGTGGACCATGAACTCGTCCGGGTCCCGCTTGTCCACGGTCACGGGAACGAGCGCGCCCAGTTTCTCCACGAGCAGGTCGCGGCGGTCGTACAGGTCATTGGGCCGGTCGCCCATCGCTTCGACCTTTACGATCTCCTTGTTCAGGCTGGCTATCTGGCGGGCAAGGTCATTGGCCTGCGCCGTGACGACCATGATGTCCTCATCGAGCATGTCCCGGGTGGATGAAAGCCTGCGGTACTGCTCGTGCACCGAGTCCAGCAGGGTCTTGCCGCGCTGGACTACGGCTTCGCGGGGTGCCGTTTCGGACGGGTGCAGGGACAATTCCTGCCACGAGTCCCAGAATTTGTCCATCTGCGCGCGCACCGAGATATCGGCCGG
>SPCK01000332.1 GCA_004525355.1 Spirochaetales bacterium | reverse complement strand
CCAGCGCGCAGCAGCGAAGGGAACCGGTTGGGTCAAGGCCTCCGGAAACTATGCGCCCTGCTTCCTTCCCGTCAAGAAAGCCAAGGCCGACGGCTTTGCGGACATCCTTTTCCTGGACCACGACGGGCGCTTCGTCGAGGAGGTCGGCTCCGCCAACTTCGCCATGGTCAAGAACGAACGGCTGTATGTGGCCGATTCGCCGTCCATTCTCAGAGGCATCACGCGCGACTCGGTGATGCGCATCGCCGGGGAACGGTTGGGCGTCGACGTAGTCTTCGCGCCGCTGGAACTCGATCGCGTGCTCGGTCTCGGTAGCTTCAGCGCCGACGGCCCGGCCGACGAGGCGTTCTGCATGGGCACGGCCGCGGTCATCTCGCCGATCGGCTCGCTTCGTTGGAAGGACAGGGATTACGTGTTCGGGTCGGGCCAGGTCGGTGCCATAACCGCTCGAATCTTTGACGAGCTGGACGGCATCCAGACCGGGCGCCTGCCCGACCCGTATAGCTGGACCACGATCGTCGCATGGCCCGGGATGCCCCCGGGCGCGTGATGCGGCTGAAGTGGAGACTTTGATTTCGTCAAGTGTTCCACTGCGTCGCCTCTCCCCGGCAGACTCGGGTATGAAGCAGGTGGTACATGATTTTTTCATTGACAGCAAGACTGACTGGAGAGCATTATTGATTGGCGCTCAGCCACAAGCCAATCAGGGAATAGCCATGAAAATGAATTGGATTCGCAGCCCCCGCCCGGTGAAAGATGACCAGTGCTCGGATTCGAACGAGCTGTTGCCGAGAGCCTATAGGTCTCGAAGCGGCCGCCATGCATGATAGGAGCGCGGCTTCTTCTGATTCCGTGGAACGCATTGGAGAAAAGCTCGATCCCTCGCTATCGGAGACTATTGTCGAAGGGAAAAGGGTAAAGCGCCGGGACCTGCTCAATCTCTGTAATTATATAAATTTTCGCGAAGGTACGGTGCTCGTCTGCTTCAGACATCGAGAACAGGGCAACTGCCTTTTCTTTCAGGCTCATCCATCACCTTGTCTGGACGAAACGCTTGTCTGCAGCTGGATGCCCCTCGACCTGCCTCTGAACCGACTGAAACTTTATGACTGCGAGAGTCTCCTGCTCAGCGACGGGTACAACTATGTGACCATAAAGGCTGAGGTACGTGGAATCGACTCCAAGGAAGTATCCTTTCTGATACCCCAGTCTGGCTATGAAAAAAGCATACGAACAATGGACCGCCATGCCTGCAAAGATATCGCGGCGCACATCATCCAGGCAGGAATGGGCTTTGAAGGCAGCCTTGACGATTTCAACACCATGTCCTTCAAGGTGGAAATCGAGGGCCGACCCTCGGATTCCCTCCGCTGGATCAATCCCGAGCAACCGGTGATGGTTCTTTTATCCAGGGACGGCGCCCTCCTGTACTCCTGAGAATGTCTCATCACGCGAATGGATAAAGGAAGTACCAAGCGCCAGCTTGTGCTGGCTCCCGGCTTGGCCGGTATCAGACGATACAAATCCCGTGAATACCGGAGCAAAAGGCAGATACTATCACCCGGGGCCATGGTGCGCTTCAGGCACCCCTTTACCGGCAAGCAGGCATACCTGGAGGTTGAAGATATCTCCGGCGCCGGCATTTCCGTAGAAGAATTCTTCGAACGCTCATTCCTGCTCCCCGGTATGGTCATCCCCGATATCAGCATTGAAATTGCCAATAGCTTCATCTTGAATTGCCGTGCCCAGGTTCTATACCGCAATGTAGTACATAACGAGGACGGGCGTTGTATAGTACGTTGCGGTATCGTTTTCCTGGACCTGCAAGCCAAGGATCAAGTACAGCTATCAGCCATCATTCACCAGTCTGTCGATGATAAGCTCCGAATCTGCTCCAGCGTGGATATGGATGAGCTTTGGCGATTTTTCTTCGAGTCCGGTTTCATATATCCGTCCAAGTATCTGTCCATTCAGGCACACAAGGATGAGTTCAAGCGTACGTATAAGAAGCTCTATCTGGAAAGCCCGTCCATAGCCCGGCATTTCCTTTTCCAGGACAAAGGACAAATTTTCGGTCATATATCGATGCTGCGCTATTATTCGAATTCCTGGATCATCCATCACCACGCGGCGTCCAGGAGCGGCTACGGCTTGGCGGGTGTCAGCATGCTCGACGAGATGGGCCGCTTCACCAATGATGTGCACATGCATCCCAGCGCGCATATGGATTACCTCATGTGCTACTTCCGACGCGAAAATCGCTTCCCGAACCGGGTGTTCGGCAATACAGCACGCGATATCGCCAACCGGAAAGGCTCATCGCTGGACGCATTCGCCTACCTTTGGCTACCCGCGGAAACAGAAGCCGAGACCCAGGCCTTCCAGCTCTTTCCGGCCCGGGACGAGGATCTGGCCGAATTGGCTCGACGTTACGAGTCGATGTCCGGAGGGCTCATGCTCGACGCGCTCGATCTTGGGGCGGCCTCGCAGGAGGATACGGGTCTCTCGGCCGAATACGCAAGCCAAGGATTCAAAAGGGAACGCCAGGTATTCTGCCTCAAGATGGATGGCAGGCTCCTGGCGGTGATTGTGCTTACGATCTCCGACCTTGGCCTCAATCTGTCCAACCTGACCAATTGCTTCCATGTTCTCGTAATGGAGCCGGAGTTGCTGAGTCCCGGGAAGCTTTTCTCTGCGCTTCACGCCTTGCGCGCGCACTATGGCGCGGATGAGCCGCCGATCCTCGTCTTCCCGGAGGACTACCTGGATAGGTATTCGGTTCCCTATGAGAAAAAGTATTTTCTATGGGTCCTGGATACCGGTTATTCGGATGCGTACTTCGATTCGATCCGAAACACCTTCAAGAGGTCATGCGATGATCAAAACGATGAATAACCTGCTTCAATCTGAAGATAGACCGCTTTACAACAGCAAGATTATTGCCAATTACATACGGCTTATCAAGCGAAGATACGGGTATGTTGATATAGCCGAACTGCTCTCCCGCGCAAAAATGAAATTGTACCAGGTTGATGACGAAGGCCACTGGTTTACCCAGAGTCAGGTCGATCTCTTTTATGAGCACCTTGCAGCGATAACGAGGGCAGAGAATATATCCCGCGAGGCCGGACGTTACAGCGCTTCTCCCGAGGGGGGGATGGGGTGGATTTCCCGTTATGTACTTGGACTGGCCGGACCTGCGAAAGCATTCGATGTGATCAGCAAGTTGGCT
>SPCK01000280.1 GCA_004525355.1 Spirochaetales bacterium | reverse complement strand
TCCGTCAGGAACATTATCAGGCGGTCTATTCCTATGCCCATGCCGCCGGTCGGGGGCATGCCTACCTCCAGGCTGGCGATGAAATCCTCGTCGAACATATAGGCTTCGTCGTCGCCCAGCTCGCGCTCCCGTTCCTGCTGCTCGAAACGGTCGCGCTGCACGATGGGGTCGTTGAGCTCGGAATACGCATTGGCGATTTCCCTGCCGTACACGAAAGCCTCGAAGCGCTCCGTCATGGTTGGGTCGCCTGGCTTTTGTTTGGTCAGCGGCGATATGTCCGTCGGGTAGTCCATGAGGAACGTGGGTTGGATGAGGTGCTCCTCGGCGAACTTTTCAAAAGCCGCGTTCAGGATGTCTCCCTTGGTACAGTCCTTGAGCTTCTTCTTGAGATCGTGCTCCAAGCCGTACGTTGTGGCGATTTCCCGTGCCTCGGCATCGCTCTTGACCGCGCTGAAGTCGATCTTGCCGTATTCCTTGACCGCGTCGGTCATGGTAAGCCGGTGCCACGGCGGGCTGAAGTCCAGCTCCGTGCCCTGGTACATGACTTTGGCGCTGCCGGTAGCCTTTTCAGCCGCGAAAGCCACCATGTTCTCGCAGAGTTCCATCATGTCCTTGTAGTCCGCGTAGGCCTGGTACAGCTCTATCATGGTGAACTCGGGATTGTGGCGGATGTCGATGCCCTCGTTGCGGAAGTTCTTGCCCATGTCGTAGACGCGCTCCATGCCACCCACGATACAACGCTTGAGGTAGAGCTCGGTGGCGATGCGCAGATACAGCTGCAGGTTGAGGGCGTTGGACTTGGTGACGAAGGGCCTGGCCGCCGCGCCCGACGCGATGGTGGACAGGATGGGCGTGTCCACCTCGATATATTCCCGAGTGTCCAGATATTCGCGTATGGCCTTGATGATCATCGTACGCTTCTTGAAGGTGTCCATCACCTGAGCGTTCATGACGAGGTCGAGATAGCGCCTGCGGTAGCGCGTCTCGGGATCCTTGAGGCCGTGGAATTTTTCTGGCAGTGGCTCGATCGCCTTGGTCAGGAGTACCATGCGCTTGGCGTGCACGGAGATCTCACCGCGCCTTGTCTTGAAGACGTAGCCCTCGACGCCGACGATGTCGCCGATGTCCCAGGTCTTCACGTGGGCGTACGCCTCGTCGCCAAGACCCTCTGAATTCAGATAGACTTGCACGCGGCCATCGCGGTCCTGCAAGTCGATGAAAGCGGCCTTGCCGATATCCCTGAAGCTCATCATGCGCCCTGCTACGGACACGTCCTTGTTCTCGAGGGCCTCGAAATCCTGCTTTATCGCAGCGGAATGATGAGTCTGATTCCACGTAAGTTGCGCGAATGGATCGCGGCCTTCCGCTTGAAGCTTGGCCAGCTTCTCCCTGCGCACGAGCTGCTGTTCGGACAGGGCATTATGGAATTTTTCCTCGTCGCCGGTTTCTTCAGTGACGGCAGCAGGGGCATCTTCTTGGCTCATATCGTTACGACTCCTTGTCGGCAAACTACACTACACGACCCCCCCGGTAGACTGGGTACCGGAGTTATTCCCGTTTCAGGAATCGCATTGTACGCAAAAAACGACATGGAGGACAAGCTCGTGCCAATGGCGCTTTCGAAGTAAAATAAATTTCGCTATATAGAATTTTTCATCTTTTTATATATATACATCTTGACTTATTTGCAATATTCGCCAATTATAAAGATATCAGCCTCGGCTCCATCCTCCGCGGTGCGAGACGAGCGACATCCGGCCAGCCGGAAATTCCAGGAGGAATATTATGAAGAAAACTGCAATCATTGCAGTAGCCCTGATGCTCGTATGCGTCGGTCTCGTCGCTGCCATGGGTTCCAAGGAAGCTTATCAGCCTGCCACCGCCACAACCTACTACGTCGCTCACCAGGGCGGCTATGTCGGCGAAGCCACCGTCAGTATCGATGCCAAGGGCGCCATTACCGACGCCGTATGGGCCGAGTGGCAGGGTCCGGGCGGATGGGCCGCCAATAACTCTCCCGATGGGAAGTCCGTCGTGGACGGCGCCGTGATCCGAACTCCGGATCCCCTCGCCAACACTACCAACGCCGACCCGGCCATCAAGGGCTACATGTTCTATGTCTACAACATGCAGAACGGTGTTTACATCTGGTCCCAGTTCACCCCCGGCAAGACTGGCTTTACCCGTCCTACCCGCCAGTATGAACGCGATTTTGAAGGCCTCATGGGTAACCCCATCCGCGCCGCCGCGTACGCCAAGGCCGCCCGCGAGGACACGCTGGTCAATGTAACCATCGACGGCATCAAGGTAATCGTCGGCAAGAAAGCATCCGAGACCGTGCACTACGGCAACATGGACAAGGCCAACCCCAATGCCACCTATATGCCGCTGAACGAAAGTTCCATCGGCTACCGCTATAACTACAAGGCCACCATCAACTTCTTCAAGGCCAACCCCCTGGCCGACTACGCCGCCTTCACCATGAAGAAGGCCAAGATCACCGTGACCTGGGACGAGACCGTCGACGCCAATGCCGCCGCTTCCGAGTACACCGCGGCCGATGACAACGTCTTCGTCGTAGCCGACGCCCTTACCGGCGCCACCTACTCCGATTTCCCGCACTACGCCCTTGAGCTCCAGGCCGCTTACAAGCTGGCCCTGGCCGAGCAGCGCCTGGCTGCCAAGAAGTAATCCGGATTCCCGGAACGTCGATTCGAGGCCGTCCTTCGGGGCGGCCTTTTTTTGCACCGGATCGATTATCCATAGTATCATCGGCCCTGAATGTTCGATCGGGAGAAACCGTATGAAACCCCAGGGATTCAAGGCCTTCGTCATCGTGTGGTCCGGCCAGATTCTTTCCATCCTGGCATCCGGGATGACAGGCTTTGCGCTGTCCATCTGGACCTTTCAGAGAACGGGCAGCGCCACGGCAATGGGCGCCGTGCAGGTGTTCTACCTCGTACCGTTCCTGCTCGTCTCCCCTTTCGCCGGGGCGCTGATAGATAGGCACTCGCGAAAGCTCATGATGGCCGTCAGCGATCTCGTGGCGGTCGCGGGCACGGCCTTCGTCATCGTCATGAACTCGATGGGATGCCTGGAACTCTGGCACCTGTTCCTTGCCGCCTCGCTGAACGGCTTAGGCAACAGTTTCCAGTGGCCGGCTTATAGCGCCGCGGTAAGCGTCATGCTGCCAAAGGAACAATACTCCCGCGCCAACGGCATGCTGGGCCTCATGGAAGCCGCCCCCAATATCCTCGCACCCATACTGGCCGGGACACTCCTACCCTTCCTTGGCCTCGGCGGCATTTTGGCGATAGACCTGGCGACCTTCTTCATCGCGCTTATAGCCCTTTCCGTCGTAAGCATCCCCAATCCTCCGCGCACGGCCGAAGGCGAACGGGGCAAGGGCTCCCTCCTGAAAGAGGCCTTTTACGGATTCCACTACATCTTCGAACGCCCAGGCCTGCGGGATCTCCTCTTTGTATTCCTGGGAGTCAACCTGTTCTCCACCATGGGCATGACACTGATCGCCCCGATGATCCTGGCCCGCACGGGGTCGCAAGCGGCCATCCTTGGCATCGTCCAGGCATGCATGTCTGGTGGCGCAATGGTCGGCGGCCTGCTCATGAGTATCTGGAAAGGCTTCCGGCGGCAGGTCTCGGGCTTGGGACTCGGCTTGGTCTGCATCGGCCTGTTCGGCTCGATACCTTTCGGACTCGGTTCGTCCCTTGCCTTCTGGATCACGGCGGCGGTTGCCGGCGGCATATTCGGAGC
>SPCK01000227.1 GCA_004525355.1 Spirochaetales bacterium | reverse complement strand
TCGTCGGAAGGGGGCGCTTCTCGTATCTCATCGCGATATAAAAAAAGCCGCTTCCACTGTGGGCTATCAGACAGCGCCTGCCATGGATGTCAAAACGCCGCCTGCTTCGTCGCGCCCCCTTCGGAAATGCTCGACGTGCGATAGCACGCCTCCGCTTCCCCAAAGGGGGCGCTTCTCGTATCTCATCGTGGAATAAAAAAAGCTGCGTAGCCGTGGAGAGCGGCCTTTGTCAGGGAATAGACTGTTGAGCTTCCGCTATTCATCTGACAGGAACAGTATCCTGTCGGATTGCTCGGCCGCCCTTCCGCTTTCGGATGTGCTCGCTCCGACGCTCGCCAGATAGCTGAAATCGCGAACGCGTTCGGGATTGATCGACGCGGCTTTCTCGTAGGCGCCGCGCGCACCGTTGAAGTCGGAAAGCGCGTTGTATGCCATCGAGATATTCACGAAGACCATCTGGGCTGAGAGGCTCGATCCTTTACCCTGCGACTCAAGCGTCTTGGTTGCCGCCTGGTAGGCATTGATTGCTTTACGGTAATTTTTCTGCATGTACGCCAGATTACCCAGGTTGACTTGGGAGCTGGTAAATGCCGGATCGATTCGCAAGGCTCTCTGAAAGGAGGTTTCGGCGTCCTTGAGCCTGCCATAGCGCGCGTAGGCCATGCCCAGATTGTTCCAGTCTTTCTTGTCTCCCGACTTGGCCGTGGCCGCAGCGAGGTCAGAAAGCGCCGAATCACTCAATGTGGTGAATTCGCGCCTGTATACCGCGGTCAGATCACCCTTTGAACCGTATTGGAGTCCGAGATCGGATTCCCTGAGGGCGACCGGCCGATAGGTGGCCTGCGCGTCAGCGGTGCGATTGAATGCGCGTTTCGTCGCGTCGGTTTCGTAGAGCCTCCACAGCTCGGCGCCCTTGCGCCAGGCTTCGAGGAAGGTCTGGCGGCCGACCATGGTAATCTCAATGGGAATCCATAGTTCGTCGTTCAGAACGACGGTCATGCTCCGGTCCGGATAGAGATCCCTGTAATCGCGAGCAGCTAGTTTGGTGTTGAACGCCGGATAGATATGTCCGGGAACGGTGATGAACCCGGTTTCAATGCCGACGGATTCCAGCAGGCTGGCGTACAGGACTGTCAGGTCATCGCAATCGCCGGTTCCGCGAACCAGCGTCGATCTGCCAAGGCTAACCGAATCCAGTGCGAGCGTGTCGGCCTGTACCGTGACGAAGGGGCTCGATGGGTCCGCTTGGTAAATGAGACCGAGGCTGCCGAGAGCCGTATAGATCTGGGCTGCCGTCTGCAAGGGGCCATTGAGTTGGGGCAGGATTTCGGCGCTTAAATTTTGTCTTATGTAGCTCGCGTAGTTTCGCAATGCCGAATCGGCTGGGGTGATGAACGCGCCCACCTTGCGATCGTCGTCCCATACTATCGCGGTTCGGTCCAGCAAGTCATAGGAGAGCGGGAAACGTTGTTCGACGGGGCGCCCCCTGTAGCGGTATCGTACGGTCAATTCGCCCGCCAGCGGAGTGGCGCCTTCCGTGCGGAACACTTCCTGGTTGAATGCCGCCAGCAGGCCGACATTGACGCTTCCTTTAGCAGGTATTGAGTCGAGGGTAGCTACGGGTGTGGGCGCGTCCATGTAGCCCGGTTGGAAGAACGAAATCTCGATATCGCTGATATCAGACTTTTCCTCGTTGGAAAGCATGATCGTCGCGAAGGGTTTCGTCGAGTAATAACTTTGCATGGCCGAGAATACCGGGGGTAGTTTGCCTGTCGATAGCTTCAGCGCCCGTATCAGTGCCGTAGCAGAGTCGGGATCCTGCCCGAAACGATAAGAAATGGAGAAGCCCAAGCCGAATGACAGGCCGTCGAATTCGTCCAGAGTCCCCAAGGTCCTGGCCCATCGCATGCCCGGCCTGACGTCCACTGAAACATTGTAGGAAGGGATGAGGCCGATACGGATAGCTGCATCTGCGATGACGCCAAGATCGCCTACCGCGGACCCGGGCGACAGGTTCTGATAGTACGCTTGGGTCAAGCCGCCGGAGCCTTCCACTCCCAGTTCAAAATTCCGGGTGAAGCGTGTAGAGAAGGCCAGACCGAGCGAGGCGAACCACTCGTTATGATCGAACTGCCCGGTGCCCGTACTTCCTGCCTCCAGCCAGCTGACTGTACCTGCCGCGAGAAGGGGTTGCAGGGTTGGGGCGAAAGGGAGGGGAGCGCGAAGCTCGGCTCCAACTTCGCTGATGGTGAAGACGGAGGCGAATCCTGACAGGCCTTGAAGGCTCCTGTATCCAGCGCCGACTGAAAAGGGAAATCGATAGTACTCATCCAGATTGTCGGCGCCGGTCTGTCCCACGGCCGGGAAGGTCGTGCAAGCCAGGGCTGCGCAGAGCAAAGACGAGCGAAGGATACGATTTCTGGCTGGGCCATTCATGGGGGCCTCCGTTCAAGGAACGAGATCGACGACGTAGAGCTTGCTCGCGCCGTCAAGCGCAAAGAGAAAATCCTTGTAGATATGAATCGATACTGGTGAAAACCCGGCCTGGCTGAGCGTCGTCGACTTGACCGGCGCCAGCGGATTCGAGATATCCCAAATATCCAATCCGGCCGCGCCCCTGGCCACATACGCGTAATTGCCGCGCACCGCAAGATCGAACGCGTCGCCCTGAGCCGGGTCGTTCCAGATCCTGGCCTGGCCGGTAACGCTCCAGGACCTGACGCTCGTTTGGTCGAATATCGCGAGCCCGTCGAGTGTGTCGGCGGCAAGGACATAATCTCCGGCGATGGCTACGGCGACTATCTGGCCAGTGCTCAGGGGCTTGCCGTAGCCTGAAAGTGCGATGGGGAAAGCCGGGTCGCTTATGTCGACGACGCGGAGTCCCGCCGCCTCGTTGGCGATGAATGCCAGCCTGTCGCGTGTGGCGATTCCACGAATTTCCGTGGTCGCGGATGGCGTCCCGTAAGTCTGGACCGATCCCACGACGGTAAGCGCGTCGGACCGGGAGAGGTCGACCGAGTTGAGCCATGAATTCGATGTCCCTACGAGCGCGTAGTTTCCGGTCAAGGCTAAGGCCCAGGCATTCCCTCCCTGGACACCCACGTACCACGGAGGCAGGACCGTAGGCGATCCTGGCACGGCGTTGCTCCACATCATGATGCCGCTGCGTTCCGAGGCGACATACGTACGGGCTCCGGCGAACGCGAAGGCATAGGGGGTGTAGTACCCGATGGATGGATTGCTGCGGAAGGTGGCCGCTGGGCTGGAAATGTCGTACGCGGCCGCGGTCCAATCCCCGCTTCCGCTTTCGGAGACATAGAGGTAATTCCTGTACGCCGCCAAGTGTGCTCCGGTCGCCACGTCCGTGCGGGTCAGGACGATGCTGGCCGAGGAGGGATCGTTTGCCCCGCGTATCTGGAACGGGTAATTCTGTCCCGTGGATACGTAGGCGAAACCGCCGCCCACCGAAACCTGTTCCGTGTTTCCCGGTATCGACCTCATTGAGACTGTCTTGAGGAGAGAGGGCGTCAGGATGTCGATGACCGCGTATCCGTACGCTCCGAGGGCAACAAACGCCCTGTTGTCAGCAATGGAAACGGCACTGGTCAAAGCCAGGCCTGTCGTCGGATCCTCGGAATCGAGGAGGACCGGACTGGATGGGTTCGATGTCTGATATGCGTACAGGCTTGTATTCGAGCTGAGGAGCAGGACGCTGCCATTGAAGGCGACGGAGTTTCCGTATGGAAGGGCCGTGAAGACCCGGGTGATGACTGGATTCGAATCGGTACCTGATACGGTATAAAGAGCGGACGTCAGGTTCCCCGTAACCGCGAGCACGTCAGTCGCTCCCCGTTCCTGCACCGCCACGTCATAATTCTGGTTGAAGATCAACTTGTCCCGGTATCCTCCCCTGACCACGGGGGCTGCTTTGTTGCTGACATCGACGACGACGAAACCTTCATTGAAACCGGCAACGAACACCAGGTTCCCGAGTACGGCTACCCCCTCCGAATAGAAATCGCTTCCTTCGGCTCCCAAAGTCAACACGGATGCCAAAGTCGGAGCGGTCGGATTGCTGATGTCCACGATTGAGAGCGAGCGCCATGAGCTCAGGTAGGCATAGTTCCCGGAAATGGCAATATCACTGGGCTGCGTCATCGGCAGGTACCCTACCTCGCGCGGAAGTTCCGGGACCCGGACGTCGAGGATGCGCAAGCCGAAGTAATAATCCACCATGTAGACATAGCCATTGCGCCATTCCGATGCCCTGCTGAACGAGACCGCGTCGTAGCTTGCGGTGGCAGCGTCCGACCGGGAAGACACGGAGTCGACCGTCGCCTCTACCCATTCGCTGATTACAGAACTCGAGGCTGACGGCTTGATGGCGTAATAATACGTAGTGCCACG
>SPCK01000319.1 GCA_004525355.1 Spirochaetales bacterium | reverse complement strand
GTACTCCGCTGCAATCTCGCGCGCGCATGTACTTCCCACGCGGCGCGTCTCCCTAAAAGGGAGCCGCCCCTCATCGGTACCTTGAGCGCGCGCGAGGATTTTCGCTTCGTCCCCTGGCGCTCGCCTTCGGTCACGGTCGCAGCCGGCCGCGCCCTGGGAGTTTCGATTTCCGATCAGCCTGTCGTGGCTCCCGTCTTGACCCCGTTTTCCTTCAAACTCGAACCCAACAGCGCCGCCACGGCCAGCAGGACCGCCATCGCCAGCAGAGACACGGAAAAATTGCCAGTGGCGGCGTTTATTGCTTCCATCGCCCAGACCAGCACTACGGAGGCCTGCCCGGCCAGGCTCACCAGGCCGTTGGAGCTGCCCTCGGGCGTTGGGTGCGCCGTCTCCGAGGCGTACTGCATGCCCACCGGATTGACCGAAATGAGCGAGAAGCCCAACAACACGCAGGACGCGGCGATCAGCGGAAAACCAGGCGCGAACGCCAGGCCCAGCAAGCCGGGCACTGCCCCTGCCAGTCCCGCCACGATGAAGGGCCGGCGCCGCCGCACGCGATCCGAGAGCATCGGCACGATGACCGCCCCGACCACGCCGCCGAGGAGCATCAGCGCTCCAAGGAGTCCCGCATGCGTGGAATCCAGGCCTCGCGGGCGCGCGATCGCCTCCACCCAGGTGGTCACGCCGTTGAACACGCCCATGCCGATGAAAGCCATGACCAAGTAGCGGCGGAAGGAGGGCGTGGAGAGCGCATGCCTGAAACCGGCCGTCATGAGCGCCTTCTCGCTGGAGGCGCTTGCGTCCGGAGGCAGGCGCGGCCGCTCGCGCACCAGCAGCACGAAGGCGGCGGCGCTTATTGCGGCTGCCAGCCCGTACACGAACTGGATACGGGTCAGGCTCATGGTTTCCGCCAGTATGGGCGTTACCACCAGGCCCAGGGCGGTTCCTACGATGCTTGCCAGGGTCAGCATGCCCACCGCGGTGGCTCGCTCCCCGACCGGAAACCAGGCCGCGGGCATCTTGGTCCAGGAATTGAGCAGAAAGGGCTGGACCGCGGCTATACCGCAGGAGGCTATCAGGGCCAACATATAGTCCGGGCCGGCCAGGCCGCGCAGGACACCGAACGCGGCGACGGCGATTACGGCGGCACCGACCGTCCTGGCGGCGCCAAAGCGGTCTATCAACCAGGACGCGGGCAGGGACAGCGGAATGAACGCTATCATGAACACCATCGCGAACAGCCCGATTTGCATCTCGGAGACGCCGTACAAGGCCGAGGCCGCCGCCGCTACGGGCGCGTACGATATCCAGAGCACCTGGATAGTGGCGTTGACCGCCATGTAGACCGCCATGACCACCCAACGGTACCCGAATACGCGATAGCCGGATTCATCCATTCGTTTTCCCTCCCATGCAGTGAGATCCGCAGGATACCTGAATTTCAGAATCGGCTCTACCATCTTGTCAGAGTGTTTGTTTTTTGTTAAATATATGATAGTCAAGTTTTGTACTTTTTAGGAGCATCCCGCTATGGATACACGAAGATCGGGCACGGACAGGTCCCGGCGGCTTCTGGAACTCTTGCAGCAGTTCATGCCGCTGTTCCACTCCCGGTTGCTTCCCGCCTTCCAGCCGGACGTACGCGAGGAAATCGGGCTAACCAAGAGCCAGGTCCGCGCCCTGATGATCGCGCGGCGCAGGGACCCGGTCACGGCAACGGACATGGGGGCCTGCATGGGCATGACCAAGGCGAACATGACCGTCCTGGTTGACGAGCTGGAAAGAGCGGACCTCGTCCGGCGCGCCCCCGACCCTGAAGACCGGCGCAAGTCGAGCATAGAAATCAGCAACCACGGCATCGAGACGGCGGACCGGATAGAGGCAATCATCCGGACGAAGCTTGAGGGCCTGTTCGCCTCGCTCGATGGGGACGATGCCGTCCGCTTCGAGGACGGGCTGGCGGACGTCGTCACCATCCTGGAAAAAATCGGAGAAGAATAATGGATAGAACCAAAGAACTCGGCACCGCGTCAGTGCCCGCTTTGCTTTTTCGTTTTTCTCTGCCAGCCATCGTTGGCATGATGGTCAACGCCATCTACAACGTCGTGGACCGCATCTTTATCGGTCAGGGCGTGGGGCCGCTGGGCTTGGCGGGCGCCACGGTGGCCTTTCCGATCATGCTGGTACTCATGGCCTTCGGCATGCTCGTGGGCATGGGCGGTTCCGCCCTGGTATCGATCCGCCTGGGAGAGAGGAAAGAAGCCGAGGCCGAGCACATCCTGGGCAACGCGGCGGGGCTCCTGGTATTTATCGCCCTTGTCCTCACGGTCGTCGGGCTCACATTCCTCAACCCCCTCCTTAAGCTCTTCGGGGCCAGCAATGCCATCCTGCCCTACGCCTTCGGCTATACCTCGATCATCCTGGGTGGAAGCATCTTCCAGTCGATCGGCTTCGGGTTGAACAATTTCATTCGCGGCGAGGGCAATCCAAAAACGGCCATGGCCACCATGCTCATCGGAGCCGTCCTGAACATTATCCTGGACGCGTTGTTCATTCTGGGCCTGGGCTGGGGAGTACGGGGAGCGGCTTTGGCCACGGTCATATCGCAGGCCGTCTCGGCGATATGGGTCTTGACCTACTACCTCGGCGGACGTAGCCACCTGAAGCTGCGCATCCGCAACCTGTTGCCAAGGCGCGCCATCGTCCTACCCTTGCTCGCCATCGGTATGGCGCCCTTCGCCATGCAGATAGCTTCCTCCGTTCTGAACGGACTCCTGAACAATCAGCTCCAGCGCTACGGCGGCGACCTCGCGGTATCCACGATGGGTATTATCTTCTCGGTGATCATGTTCTTCCTGATGCCGATCTTCGGGCTCAACCAGGGTACACAGCCTATCGTCGGCTACAACTACGGCGCGAAGAACTACGCCCGGGTACGCGCAGCCATGATTCTGGCCATAAGTGCCGCCACGATCCTCGTGGCCACGGGCTTCGCGCTCATACAGGTCTTCCCGCGTGCTTTTGTCGGGCTATTCGCCGGCTCGTCGATAGAACTCCTGGATCTGGCCAGCGGCGCCATCCGCATTTATCTCCTGGGCATGCCCCTCATCGGCTTCCAGATCGTGGCCGCCGGCTACTTCCAGGCTTCGGGCAAGCCCAAGGAAGCCATGCTCCTGTCATTGTCCCGGCAGGTGCTGCTCCTCATTCCGCTCATCATCCTCCTGCCCCTGCGCTTCGGCCTCACAGGCCTCTGGATGGCTCCGCCAATCGCCGATGTACTGTCGGCCCTACTGACGGGGACCTTCTTCCTCCGGGAATTGCGGAGGCTCG
>SPCK01000310.1 GCA_004525355.1 Spirochaetales bacterium | reverse complement strand
CGTTGCGCGGTGCGGTCAGATTCCAGCTCGACCAAGAGCCCGACGGCACCTTCCAGGCGGAAGCGATCAATATCGTCAGGATCGTACAGGCGATCGGGCAAGAGGACGACGGCGCCTGGCGGGATTTTCGCACCCGCGTCCGCGTAGACGAACAGCGGACCTTCGGTCTTGCCGCCCTCGTAGCCGCCGCGCACGACCTCGCGAAAATCCTTCCGGTACAAGAAAACCCTATCCCCGTGCGACCCACTGGAGACTTCAAGCCGCGCGTCCCCCTCGTTGAAGGCTGTCCGCCACGGGAACGGTCGTTCCTCCACCTGGAGGCCGGCCGCACGCATCGCGGCCGCAAGGTACTCCCGCGCCACCCGGCTGCCTTCGCTGCCGGCTTGGCGCCCTCCATATGGTTCCGAAGCCAATTCAGTGGCCACCGATAGGGCATAGGACCCGTCGATGCCGTCCGTGCCAGGGGGCAGGCCCGCCGAACCGCCCGTTCGCTGCGACGAGCCCGATCCGCAGGAAAGAACCAGAAGCGTCAGGATGACGGCGAATGCGGTCGACGACGTTTGCATAGGTTTCTTGCCCCTGTTTTCATCGTGATGGCGATAGTGTAGAACGCCAGGGCATCGAATACCATTGGCACTTCTTGCGGTCGAATACACCGGTGCCGGCCTGTACCTTCGGGGACTTATCCGCGAGCGCCAGCATCCACTGCGCCAGGTAATCGGCCGCGTCCGTAGGGCGAAGTACGCACGTCAGCGTAATGAGCACTGCGAATAGTGATCGTCTACCGTTCACCGCAATCGCACCATGCATGAAAAAGTACAGCGCTTTTCCGATACCCACAATGGCAAGGCCTTGATAGCCTCCGGTTGGGCCGATCAGAGGTTTCTGAGCATCTCCCACTGTGCGGGTCCGCCCTGGATGCCGAACGTGGCGAGTAGGCCGAGCGTCGCCTCGTCGTCTGACTGGACGTTCACGTACCGGACCTTGCCTTCCGGCGTCCGTGAGGCAAGCGCCGCGACCAGGGATTTCCCGATGCCGGAGCGTCGGTGGTCCGGGTGCACCGCGAGTTGGAGCACGCTGCCTTTCTCCGTGGCGACGATATAGCCAACGGGTTCGCCGTTCCGCCCGCCCGCCGGGAACGCCCCGAGTGTGAAAAGCCGCTCGGGCGATCGCGCGACCGAGGCGTCCGAGTTCTGCCAGGATGGCTCCCACGCGCGCCACGCGGAAAACCGGCGGATATCCAGTGTATCCAACGCATCGATCTTCACTCCGGCGCGATACATTGCCGCCTCGGCTGCGCCAGTCGGATCGGCCACCATGCCATCGGGACAGGAAAAACGCCGCGTGGTGAAGAAGCCGGCGCCCTTGTAGGTGCGGATCGCCTTGTCGTTGTCGATAAGCACCTCCAACAGCCAATGGGAGAAGCCCGAAGCGCGTAGGAGCCTTCCCGTTTCTTCGGCAAGAGCCTTGGACAGCCCGATGCCGCGATACGCGGGAATGACCCCGGTACCCGCGTCGTACGCGCAGCGACCGCCGTTCCAGATACCCTCTCCGTTGAAGATGAACCCAGCCAGTTGGTCGCCGTCGAACGCGCCCACGCTCGCCCCGTACGAGACGCCCCGTCTGACGTGCATGGCAAGGAAATCGTCCATCGTCGCGGTGA
The DNA here is from genome assembly GCA_004525355.1 of Spirochaetales bacterium. Lineage (GTDB taxonomy): Bacteria > Spirochaetota > Spirochaetia > Treponematales > UBA12059 > UBA5200. Next base: position 1,757 of record SPCK01000310.1, on the reverse strand, counting down.
TCGGAACGGCGTAATCGAAGAACGCGTCGAGGAACACACGGTACAATGTTTCCTCGGAAACGCGCTCCAGGGAATCAAAATGGATGGAATCGAGAGTCATCAGTGTGCCTCCGTTTTTTTTTGCATGACATCATATCGTGGGGACGCCGAGGCGGTCAGCTCCCCCGAAGCCCCGCGGCCAGGGCGAGTTCGCGGCACATGGCCCAGACATTGGCGTCTTGGTTGGCCAGGATGACGACCAGGCCGTCGGATGCCGGATAGCGCATCGCGATCGCGGCGACGCCTGGATTGACCCCGTCCTTCCCAAAGCGGATGAGTTCGCCGGCATGGCCAAAATCGTGCTCGAGGCAGTAGCCGTAGCGCCTGAGCCCGCCCCCCTCGAGAGGAAAGGCGTCGACGCGGGCTGACAGGAACTCCCGGCGCACCGCGGCGGAAAGAAAACTATCGCCCTCGATCGCCGCAAACAGCCTGGCCAGGTCGCGGACCGTGGTCATGACGCCCGCGTCAGGCGAGCCGACCGGAGGGAACGCGTATATGTTCTTCCTGAAGCCGATGAATTTCCCCTCCAGCCCCTCGACGGTCGCGTAGCCTTCCGCCACGTCGGGCACGATCCCGTCCTTCGCGAAATACCCGGAACGCTCCATACCGGCGGGTTCGATCACCTCGCGCCTGACCAGTTCGTGGAAGGATAGACCCGAGCGCGCCTCGAGGGCGAGGCCTACCAGTACTAAGGCGCAGTTATTGTATCTCGACGAGGTTCCCGCGGGGAACAGCGGCGGCTTGAAGGCGAATTGGGGCAGGAAGTCGATGCAGCTGCGCACCATGTAGCATGGCCGGGTCCGCCAGATCTCCTCGTAGTCCTCGCCCGCCTCCTCGTCCGCGTCGTCCGCTATGCCTGACGTGTGGGTGAGGCAATGCCGAACCGTTACTTCCGGCGGAATGCTCGTTCCGTCCAGGGGCACTACGTCCGTGACGAGCTCGTCGAGGCCAAGGAGGCCCGCATCGACCAGCCTGAATGCTGCCGCCGCGGTGAACAGCTTGCCCAAGGATGCCGTATCGAAACGCGTGTCGACCGTATTGGGTACGCCGAAACCGCGATGCGCCAAGCCGCGAGCGATCGCCATTAATTCCATTCCCCCGCGCGACACGAGGACGGCTCCCGAGAAGAGGCCTTCGGCCTCGTAGCGGTCGATGATTGCAGCGAGTTCCGGTATCAACCGCTCCTCGGCTTGCTCGTCGGTTCCCCGATCCATGGCACCTCCCCTTTCGCGGCGCGGTCCGGATCCACGTGAAAGGCCGATCCGGAATATCCCGCGAAACGCCCATATCATCCCATGAATCCCCGCACGGATCAACGGTACAGGATCATTCAAATCGAGTTTTCTCGCTCCCGTCGGTAAAACAGGATTATACTGTCCATTCCGGAAAGGAGCTGTCATGAAATTCGAGAAAGAATATAGGGAGCGCTGCTTGGCCAGAGGCTTGGACGCGGCGTCAATAGAATCGTCACTGAGGATAGTCGCTTCTCTCGTTGACGAAGCTGCCCAGGCCGGCCACGAGCTGGAAACGGCGCCGCTTTCACTGGTGGAAGCCCATATCGCCAAGCTGGTCACCGAGGGAAAGGCGTCCGAAGATACCATCGTCGCCCTGGCAAGATATTTCCTCGTGGCCGGTGTCGACGCAATCGCCATCAGGCTACTTGCATACCTGCTGCCGATCGGCGTCCTGTCGACGATGGCGGACCGCATCGGGTCGCT
>SPCK01000129.1 GCA_004525355.1 Spirochaetales bacterium | reverse complement strand
TGGAGGAAGCGCATGGCTTTCACTTGCTTCCTACGGTGCCGACGGTATTCGCAGGCTTGACCGGTTCGCGGGTCCATTTCCCTACCGGGGAGCGGAAGCCCCGATACTCTTCTCAGCCGCATCGGGCGGATCGGATACTTTTGCCGTGGCGGTATCCACGGATGAGCGGGCCATTGCCATCTATATTTCGCGGGATGGAGGGCTTTCATTCGACAGTCCGTACCCCATTTCCACGGATGAGCCCGTCGTTGCTCCCAGAATCTTTCCTTCGGCAACCGGCGGGTGGCATTTGTTCGCCACTAGAGGTGACTCCGATTCGCTCTCGATTCGATATGCCGGTTCGCCGGACGGTTCTAGCTGGTCGGCCTTTTCTCCCTTCGTGGACAGCGCAAGCGGACTCAGACTCAACTTCCTGCCGAGCGCGGAAAGAACCGCCGACCGTGATATCGTCGTTTTCCAATCGCTGGCAGGCGGTTCCAGGCCGAGCTTCCAACTGTTCTCGCGTATTACCATGGACGGTGGACTGTCTTGGAGCGAACCGCGGCGCGTCACCAACTTCCTTGATCCCATCCACAGGGAACGGCAATCAGCGGACGACTTCGACAACCAGCGGCCTCACGTGGCCATCGTGGGCGGCGACATATGGCTCACTTGGGAACGCCGCGTCCTGTCGGGACCGGCCCAGATCTACGCCGCACGCCTCGACCCAACCGGTTCAGTAATTACCGGAAGCGTGGAACGCGTCAGCCTGGGGCAAGGCAACTGCGCCGAGCCGCGAATGGTCGACGCCGCGGAAGAGCCGGCTATCATATGGTTCGACGACCGTACCGGCGCCAATCGAGTCTTTTTATCGCTCAAGGAAGGTTTCCTCTGGCGCGAGCGGGATCTGTCCGTCCGGTCGCGGGGAGATGCAACCTTCGGCCGGGCCGTGTACGCCAATGGTTCGCTGTGGGCCTTCTGGCAACGAGGCAAAGGCACATCGTCGGCCGTCATGGGCCTGTCCCCGGATGTCACCGTCAAGCCGCCCGCCCTGAGCGCGATGGATTTTCAACCCGACGTGCCGACCAGGCGCGACAAGGCTTCCCTGCGTTGGGTCGTGCCTTCGGATTCATCGGGCATCAGCGGCTTCTCCTATCTGTGGACCAGGGATCCGACCGCGACGCCTCCCCTGACCGTCATGGTCCTGGAAACGGAAACGAGAACCAGCCAAACCGCCACCGAGGATGGCCAGTGGTATTTCAGCATCAGGGCGCAGGATTACGCTGGTAATTGGTCCGACCCGACCCGGATCAGCTTCATCCGTGACACCACGCCGCCAGGCATGCCCGTACCCGGCGTACCTCCGGTCGGCCCGAACGGATTCCTGTCATCGAACAGTTTCCGGCTGGACTGGAGCCCCCCGCCTGAGACCGACGTCGCCGGTTACACGTGGATATTGGAATACCTGGGGCCCCTCGACCGTCCCCCGGCAAGGCGCCTGCCCGCCGTCGCTCCGACCGCTCCGACAGACGATCAAGCCGGCCAAGACGCACAGGAGATCACGTACAGTTTCGGCCCGGCAACCGACTATGAATCTCGCGTTTGGGACAAACGTCCACCGGCCATACCAGCTCCGTCAATCCGTACCGTCGCGCCCCGCGCCGACTTTTCGAACATAGACGATGGCTACTGGTCATTCTCGGTGGCAGCGGTCGACGCCACCGGCAACGTGGGCGACGCGGTCAGTATCATACTCCGCACGGATAAATTCATTCCCTACACACTCGTATCTGACGTTCTGTCGGACCGGGACGACTTCGGCATACTCAGGCTCAGGATTCTTGGCCGTGGCTTCCTGGAGGACGGGCCGATCACCCACTTTGTCATCGACGCGGACGGGCGCGAGCCGTACGACCGGGATTTCCGGTTGAAAGACGGCGATTTTTCCATTCGCTCGGATAGACTTCTGGAAGGCACAGAGGCGGAGGACCTTCCGGCCGGCTCCTACCGCGTCGGACTATATCACCCGCTGCGAGGCTGGTACTTTACCGGACCGCGCCTGTCAGTTGACATCTCCGGCACCGTCAAATTCGGGGACTTCGGCCTGGCCTGGAAACCCGACTGGGTCTTTTCCCCTGCCGGGACAAGCTTGGTCAACATAGGAACTCTGTTCATGATACTGGCCCTGCTCTTTCCGCTGGTCGGCGTGATACTGTCACTGAGGCAGGTCGCGGCCGTCGTACGGGAAGGCAAGGACGTGCGACTGGAAGCGATCGCGCTCCTGGAAGGAAAACCCATGCCTGCTTTAGAACGCGAACGGGCGGTCAAGGCCGCTCTGCGCAAGGGCACTGGCCTTACGGCTAAATTCGCCCTGACTATAAGCCTCCTCGTAATGTTCGTAGTCGGGCTCGTTTCGGTCCCGCTGGGCATCCAGATGATGCGTTCCCAGAGCGAAATCCTGGCCCGAGGACTGGGACAACGGGTGCGCGTACTGCTGGAAAGCGCCGCCCAAGGCGGACGATCCTACCTGCCCGTCAGGAACCAGCTGGAGCTGGCTACCCTGCCCGGCCAGATGACGGCCCTCGAGGAAGCGATCTACCTGACGGTCACAGGCTACGGTACCGCCCGCAGGACCGATCCTGACGTCATGTGGGCAACCAACGACCCGGATATCCTGGACAAGATCGACGGATCGGCCCTGGTACTGGGTGAATCGTCCCTGCGCGACGCGCTGACGCCCAGACTGGCCGCGATCGCCGCGGCGATAGACGAGAAGGCCGCGGCCGAGGTCGGTACGATAGCCGAGGAACTGCAGCGCCTACAGGACGAGTCCATGACATTGGCTACAAAGCTGGACGCGGCGAGCCAGGAGCGACTCACAGAACTGTCCGCCAGTTCGGCCGGGCTCCAGCGCGAGCTGACCCGCCGCCTCGCCGTCATCGCCGACGGCGCCATCTCCAGCGAGCCGGCCTTCGATCCGACGGCGCTTTCGACAGAACCCGGGAATTTCATTTTCTACAAGCCGATCCTGTACCGACAGCCGCGTGAGCCCATCTACTTCAGGGGAATGGTGCGCATCGAGGTATCCACTGAGCTCATCGTCGCGGAGGTGCTCCGATCCCGGGACATCCTGCTGCGGAACATGGCCATCGTCGCGGCCATAGCGCTGGCCGCGGGAATCATTGGAGCAATCACGCTTGCCGGAATCATCATCACGCCTATTCGCAAGCTCGTGAAGGGCATCGAGCATATCCGGGACACCCCGGACAAGAAGGAACTTTCCGATTTCTCAATCGCGATCAAGAGCAGGGACGAGATAGGAACCCTGGCGGACACCATCAACGACATGACCATGGGCCTCGTCGTTGCCGCCAAGGAGGCGGAGTTCCTTACCGTAGGCAAGGAAGTCCAGAAGATGTTCATCCCCCTGGAAACCAACGCGTTGGGAGAGAAGTTGACCACCGGCTACGAGGACACGCCGACCCACTCGTTCTACGGCTATTACGAAGGCGCCAAGGGCGTTTCAGGCGATTACTTCGATTACCGCAAGCTGGATGATCGTTATTGGGCCTTCATCAAGTGCGACGTCTCGGGAAAGGGCATCCCGGCCGCCCTCATCATGGTCGGCGTGGCCACCATCTTCGCCAGCGAATTCCAGGGCTGGTCGTTCAAGAAGAACGGCATAAAACTTGACGCGCTGACCTACAAGATCAACGACTTCCTGTTCCGGCGCGGATTCAAGGGACGTTTCGCGGCCCTGCTTCTTGGTGTTTACGATTCGCAGACCGGGGCGGTGTATATCTGCCATGCTGGCGACAAGTTCCTGTACGTCTATTCGTCCTCGCAACGCGACCTGATCAAGTACGAGCTGGTGGACTCGCCGGCGGCGGGCCCGATCGACAATGAGATGGTCGAACTCAGCAGGTCGCCGTTCACGCAGGTCGTCAAAAGGATTGAGCCTCAGGATGCCCTTGTACTCTACACGGACGGTTTCGAGGAATCGAATCGCGCGAGGCGAGGCCCGGATTTCACGGAACTTTTCGAGATCGAGAAAAGCAGGAACTCCGACGGATCCGAGTCCGAGCACAAGAAAATGCTGGTGGAGTACCTGGGTGAGGAACGCATCAAGGAAGCGACCAAAACGATTATGACAGGCGGCCGCTTCAGGTTGGTCAAGGAAGACGATCCCATGGGTCCCGGCGCCACCTACGATTTCGACTTCAGCTCGTTCAGCGGCAAGCCTGAGGAGCTCGTGCTGGGACTGGCCGCCATCGAGAAGGTCTTCCGTATGGTGCCCGATCCCGCGGCGAGCGACGAGGACATGGTGCTTGTGGATACCAAGGTGGACGCCATGCTGGAACGCTGCTTCCTGCAATACGGTACGTTTTGCCGGGACAAAGTGCCGCACGAGGACCCGCGCCGCAAGGAATACATCTACTACCGCCGCCTCAAGGAAGACGATCAGTACGACGACCTGACGATGCTGGTAATCAGAAGAAACGCTTGACGGGATGGCCGCCCCCGGGAAACCTGGGACCGCGCATTGCGCGCGACGATGAGGGACGAGCGGCGGCGGCTGCGCGCGAGGATTACGCCAATAATTTCAGGCGGGCGAACACGTACTCAAGCGAATCGCGGGCGATGGTATAACGCTGCCACGGCGTGCCTTCGGGCCTGTCCCGAAACAAGGCTTCTCGCTCTATATATGGCCTGGCGTTTCCCTCGCGCGTCCAATACACCAGTGAAATATCGGGGCCCTCGATCTCAATCGCGGTAAAGCCGCCGCGAGAGATGGCACAACCGGAATTGAACAGGCAGGGCACCCGGATATCGTCTCGTTCATAGAGATTCCGCGAAAGCTTCCGCCGCCTCTCCTTCCTGGACAGGCGGTTGAATTCCTGAACGTAAATCCCGATCATGGATTCGATCCGCTCCCGCTCGCCGCCGACAGCCAAGGTATACTGCCGCAACGCCGATTCGATGTTCCATCGCAGGCTGTCATATTTGCTGCACGACTCAAATAAGGGGCGGTGAGTATGCCCGGCGATGGTAACCACTCCCAGCTCCTTGGACACACGGTAGATACGGCGTTCGGCATTGTACCGGCGCCTGCTGGTTACGGGCTTGCCCACGCTGGGAATCCTGAGAGGATTGGCGATGTAGTGGATGATGAAATCCGACACGAAATTGTATTTCATGAAAAACCTGTGCGACTGATGCCCATGAAAAGCCAGGATGGTACCAGTCTCGGCATCCAGGCGCAGGGCCTGTTCAAGCGGGAATTCGCCGTCTTCATGAGCCAGTAAGGCCAGGTCATGGTTGCCGACAAGCTTGACCAGGCGCCCTCCGTCGCGAAACGATCCGAAGATGGAATACAGTTCCGGGTAGGCTTCGCGGATTGCGTGGTACTTGAACTTGTGCAATTCTTCCACGTCGCCATTGAGCACCAGTTTCCAGCCGTGCGAAAGGTAGAAGGACGAGAGCGCACCCTTCACCAAGTCCTCGTTCTTGCGGAAGTCGTCACCCCGGAAGCGGTTGCCCAAGTGCAGGTCGCTCAAGAATACGATGCGGGATTCCGCGGTCAGTTTTTCAGTGCGGGCCTCGTCCACCAGCGTTCTCATCGTCGCCAAGAATTCATGCAGCTTCATGGAGCCTCCCTGGCTAAACCACTCGTGCCCGAACGACAGAAAAAACATCAATCGTTTCTCGGAAGCGCACATGCAAGTATAGAATATTCCGCTAAGGCGTGCATCGGTTCACCTCGCTAGGACCCCTTCAACCATATCCTGGCCTTGCCAGCGCGGCGTGGGCGCGCCATAGTGTAGGTCATGGGCGAAATACTGATCGCTACGAGTGGCTACTCCTATGAAGACTGGCGCGGCGAGTTCTACCCAGACAACCTGCCCAAGGAAGAATTCCTGCGCTACTATGCCCTGTTCTTCCCGTTCGTGGAGCTCAATTTTTCATATTACGCCATGCCGGTCGCCAGAAACCTCAAAGCGATGGTGGAGCGGACGCCCGAGGGATTTATGTTCAGCCTCAAGGTGCACAAGAGCCTGACTCACGAGGTCGGCCCAGGCTGGCGAGATGAAGCCGCTGCCTTCTGTAGGGCGGCAGGAGCACTGGCCGACGCAGGTCGACTGGCGTCGGTGCTGTTACAGTTGCCCTATCGTTTCCATCACACGCCGGAGAATCGCGGATACCTCGCCGACCTGCTCGGTGCGCTCAAGCCCCTGCCCCTCGCGGTCGAATTCCGCAATGACGAGTGGGCGAGCGAGCGGGTATTCGACGAGTTGGACGGCCGCGGAGTCGGATACGTCAGCGTCGACAGGCCCGATCTGCCCGGGCTCCCGCCTCCGACCGAACGCGTAACCGGGGGCCTTGGGTATTTGCGCTTTCACGGCCGCAACAGCGACAACTGGTGGAACGGCGATAACGTCAGCCGCTACGATTACCTGTACTCTGTGGAGGAACTGGAAGCC
>SPCK01000198.1 GCA_004525355.1 Spirochaetales bacterium | reverse complement strand
TGTACCTGCCCGACTACCCGCTGGGGCATATCATCGCCTTCCAGATAGAGGCAGCCATGCAGGGCAAGACCGTCGGGTCCCAGATGGGCCGCATGTGCGCTCTGGGCCGCCTGACTCCGGGGCAATGGATGCGGCAGGCCGCGGGCGCCGACCTTTCCGTCGAGCCCATGATCGCAGCGGCAACGGGGGAGCTGGAAGCCGTCGGAGCGTAAGCAAAGTAAGTTATAATTATTTATATTATGGGGGGAGTGGCATGCAAGGTTTAATCATGAGGAGAATGGTGGTTGTCATATTGTTTTTGGTATTGATCGGGTGTTCGCAAAAATCTGGCCACTATGCAATGGAAGAACCAGTTTCCGCTGACCCAACATTACATGTCGGGGTCGACTCAGAGAATATTCAGAATGGCCGAGTTGAAACGGATTTAGATGAACTAGTGATTGATCGTCGTGTATCGAGCCTGATGGAAATGGCAATAAGCGCTCGGGACGAAGCCGATATTGATATGATTGACGCATTGCTCGCAGACCTATCAACGGCCGGACTTTTGGATACAGTGGTGGAAGAACTTTCATTGATAGAGAAGCGGACACCTGGCGTATACTTCACACTGGCAGCGATCTATGGTCGCAAAGGGTTGCGGGAAAAAGCCTATGCCGCGATGGTTGCCGCTGAGGAAGCAGCCCTGGAACCCGGAGCTGTGTTTAGTTTAACCGCCATCTATGGTCGAAAAGCCTTGCTTGCTACTCCTATTGAGTCTGGAGTTTGCTCTCTTACGGTGACAAGCGATCCACCCGGAAGCCGTGTTCTCGTGGACGGCAAGGACGCCGGACCAGCTCCGGTCAGGATAGAGGCAATACGGGCTGGTGTGCACGAAATAGTAGTGTCCTGCCTAGGCTACGATTCGGTGAGGACCGAGCTAGAGGGAATCGACGGTGGTACGATAGCTACGGAAGTGATCCTGAAGGCTTCGCCTGTTCCCTGTTCCATAAAAACCGATGTCGATGGAGCCATTGTATTCATCGACAATGTGGAAACGGGGTATACCCCCTGGAATGGCACATTGTACCCAGGAAACAGAGAGCTTCGACTCGTATCGAATAATTACGAAACAGAAGAAATTTTTCTTTCAGTTCCGATCGGTGGGAACCCGATACATATTGAACGTGAACTGACGACTGGGTCAGCGAAAATAATCGTTGATTGTGATCCCCCGGGCCCGAGCCTTTCTTTCAATGGTATGGAATTGGGAGCCCTTCCATTGACCTGCGAGTATCTTCCAGCAGGGGTATATGAAATAGGCTCATTCAATTTCTGGACATCGGACGGTACGCTTTACAATGCGGTCAAGCCTATGCTGATAACGGTCGAGAAGGGTCAGACTGTAAATGTGAAACTCAAACCCATCCGTGCAATAGCATTGTTGACCGCTCCTGTCGGTGGCTATCCCAATGGTTCTGTTGTGGAGTTGGACGGCAAGAAAATAGGTGTTGTGCCTTTTGCCAATATTGAGCATAACGTGGGAATGTTTTTAATTAGGATAAAAGCTGGCTCCAAGATTCTATTGGATACAGTAATTTCGTTGAATAGCGGAATGAACCTGATCCAGCCATAGGGTGGATTCATTGCCAAGGCGACTATAGAGGCCGATTCCTTTACGCTCGCATTGATCTTGGCGAGGGTAGCCCCGCTCCTTCCGTGCGGGATGGTTCCAGATACGCGATCAGTTTGTTTGGCGATGCTGTGATAGAATTGCGAGTTCTTTTGTCGATGACCAGGTAGTACTTCAAGGCTGAGGGGTTTTTGCATGGGTCAACATCAGTGTCAAAGGATCGTAGGCGAGCACCAATGACGATGCTGCACGAATACCTTTTTTCCGGATATGCGATATGGTGCATTATGGATTTTACGATGCAATTTCCATCAGTTGAATTCCATGATTCTGATAAATCGATAGTTGGATACGATCAAAAGGTATGGCTTACGTCATGATGATCGATGAAGGAGTAGACGATGGGGTTTAAAAACTATTTGAGTTTCGCTGGAATACGTTTACTGGTCGTGGCTATGATCGCGATGTTTGCGATAAGCTCGTGTGTATCCGCCCCGGATGAGGACGATGACGAGGAGACCGGCGTGCGTGTGAAGGGAGCCTTGGTAGCCATCTTCGACTTCGAGGTAAAGTCGAGCGCGCCAGGCTACGATGCGCTCGCCACCGACGTGCCACAAGCTCTGGCCGAAGCCTTTATCCGAGGCGGGAAGGTACGCCCCCTGGAGCGGTCCGCCCTACAGAAGATATTTTCCGAACAGGAACTCGCCCTGTCCGGCATGGTAGACCAAGTGACAGCCATCCGTATCGGCAAGCTCGCCGGCGCCCGCTACGCGCTTCTTGGGTCGGTGTCTGTCGTCGGCGACCAACTGCGCCTGAGCTGCCGCGTCATCGACGTTGAAACAGCCGAGATCGTTTACGCCGGCGGCGCGTATGGATACGTCGACGAGATATTCGAGATAGAAGAAGACCTGGCATGGCAGCTTGAAGAGGATTTTTCCTGATGAATCGCCTGAATCAAGAATATAAAATCATATATGCGATCATCTCACTTACTCTGGTTTTCGTGTCCGGATTGACGGCTCAGGAAGATCGAGTCCTCGTCTTGACGGTGTTGCCGTTCAAGACGACCGCAGAACCGGCGTATCAATACCTTGGCGATTCATTCTCCGAGGCCATGACAACCAAGCTGGTCGGCCTCAAGCGGGTCAAGATATATGAACGATCGCAATTCGAGAAGCTTTCAGCTGAGCTCAGACTGGAGAAGGACGCATCCGGTATGTTTGACCCGGAGACTCTTGCACGTACCGGAGCAGTGATCTCTATCGATTACGCATTTCTTGGTTCCGTGACCCAAGCGGCCGGAGTGGTTTCCTGCAACGTGCGCCTGGTTCACGTGAACTCCGGCAAGATTGTGCTCGCTCGGGAAATACGCGGAACATTTCCCGCGGATCTGTTCAAGGTTCAGGACGAAGCGGCTCGAGCAGTTATCAACGCCCTCGCCATAAAGATGGATGACCTCGAGCTCAAGCGTTTTGAGAAGAGACCCACTGAAGATCCTGATGCTTACCAGCTCTATAATCGCTCGCTGTCCAACAATGACGCAGCCGAGCGCATCAAGTTGCTCGAGTCGGCCCTGGGTAGGGATCCCACGTTTACCCAAGCCGGACACCTGCTTGCGGATGCCTACATAGAGATAGGCAGACCCGAGCGCGCTTTATCCGTGTATCGGCTTATCATGCAGGTTGATCCCTGGGATTATCGCGCCAGTTATAATCTGGCGCTCCTGTTGTTCGATTTCTGTGATTATTCCGGTTCTCGCGAAATGGTCATCCACTGCGTTGAATTCAAGCCGGGTGATGCGGATGCGATCTACCAACTCGGTCTCACGTATGAGTTCAACCCGGACGGAGAACGCTATGGTTCGGGCTCGGATCTGGCATCCGCGCTCGCGCGCTACACTGAGGCGGCCGCCCTCGACTCCAAACATGCTGAATCCAGGTTGGCAGGCGGCATGCTTTCAGCTTTCATGGCTCAGGCTGAGCCTGAACCGGAGGCTCGGCTCGAACACCTCAAGGCGGTTGAAGGCTTCTTATCGGAATATCTGGTGCTCGAACCTGAATGCATACAAGCTGGCGAGATAGCATCCAATCTTGAACTGATTCGAATCTCCATAACGGAGCATGAAGAATTTCTATGCGGAGAGCCCTGAGTGCTTTCATAAAGATTAGGAGCGTGTTGAAAAACCGCGAATGCGGTGTTTCCAACACGTCTTCACTGTCGCTATAGCACTGCAAACCGTGCTGTTTGCATGCAGAGGGAAGGATGTTGGAAGAGTAACCGACTATTTCAACATCCTGTTGAACAAGGAAAAATCATGAACTAGGGCCGTGTATTTTTTTGCGATACCCGGGGACGGGGACAGAGCTCAAGGGGGGTTGATTCGTAGGCTTGCCCCGGGGCGGCGATGCTGACGGCTACGTTGAAGATAGATTATACTGCAATTGCAATACCGCTTGGCAGCAGGAGGAAGAGCATGAGGTTCAACGGAAAGGTAGCGATCATCACCGGAGGCACGTCCGGAATTGGATTGGCTACGGCACAGCTATTAACACGGGAAGGTGCTCATGTTGTGCTGATGGCGCGCGGCGAATCTCGCGGGCGGGAGGCTGTCGAGCGGATTGCTGCCGCGGGAGGAAAGGCGATTTTCGTTCGCGGGGATGCGGGCGTGGCCGCTGATTGCCAGAGCTGCGTCGCCGCCGCAATCGAGGCCTTTGGGCGGCTGGACATCGTATTCAACAATGCCGGGACGATCTACGTGAACAGGAACCTTGTGGAAACGTCGGAAGACGAGTGGGACGCCACGTTGGGCTCCAATTTGAAAAGCATCTTCCTGATGTCAAAGTATGCCATCCCGCGAATAGCTGAAACGGGGGGCGGGGTGATCGTCAACAACGCCTCGATTTTCGGGTTGGTCGGGGGCAGCGGTGTCGCCGCGTACTGCGCCGCGAAGGGCGGCGCGATAACGCTGACCAAGGCCATGGCCCTCGACCATGCTGCGCAGAATATACGCGTAAACTGTATCTGCCCGGGCAGCGTTGATACACCCATGCTGGAAAACGAGATGAGGGAACTTGGCGGGTTGGAAACCGAACTACCGAAGTTCGCGTCACGGCATCCGATGAACCGGATCGCTTCCCCCGAAGAGATAGCCCGAGCTGTCGCTTTTCTCGCTTC
>SPCK01000004.1 GCA_004525355.1 Spirochaetales bacterium | reverse complement strand
CGAGCTCTGTCCCTCATCGGGTGGCTCCATGGACCGAATCCTCCGGCCCCGCTACAATGTCGGCTATGGCTTTCTCATTGGCGCAACGGTTGTCCTCGGCCTCGTCGATGGCGGCCAGAGCCTCCCTGAGTGCCCTGACCTTGCGCATGAGCCGGCCGAAGGCCAGGGGCGAAAGCTGCTGGTCCTTGTCGCTGAGTGCCGAGGGTGGGTCGATATGTACCTCGATCTCCAGCCCGTCCGCGCCGGCGGCGATAGCTGCCAGGCTCATGGGTTCGATCAGTCCGAGGACACCCGTGCCGTGGGAAGGATCCACGAGGATGGGAAGGTGCGTGACGGACCGGGCGGCGGGAATGATGCTCAGGTCCAGCGTATTCCGCGTAAAGGTCTCGAAACTTCTGATACCCCGCTCGCACAAAATGATCTGCGAGTTGCCTTCGGCCAGGATGTACTCCGCGCAGTTGAGCCATTCCTCCAGGGTCGAATACATGCCCCGCTTGAGCAGGATGGGCCTGCCCGACTTGCCCGCTTCCCTGAGCAGGGAGAAATTCTGCATGTTTCGGGCGCCTATCTGCAGGACATCGGCATATTCGCCCACCCAGCTGACGTCCCTCGTATCCACGACCTCGGTCACGATGGGTAAGCCGGTCTCGCGTCGAGCCTTGTCCAGGATCTTCAGTCCTTTGAGTCCCAGGCCCTGGAACGCATAGGGACTGGTCCGTGGCTTGAAGGCGCCGCCTCGGAGCATATTCGCCCCTGCTTCCTTTACGGCTATGGCCGTTCTGATCAGTTGATCCTCTGATTCCACCGCGCAGGGGCCGGCGATAATCACCAGCTCGCCGCCGATGCGTACCCCGCCGACTTCAACTATCGTCCTGGCGCCGTTTTCCCTGGTGCCGCTCAGTCTCAAATCTTTCATATCGATCCATCCTCCAGGGGAATGCCGGCGATTCCCGTGATTCTACTTGCAAAAACAACTGTCGGAGCGTATACCCTTTCCAAACGGTATCGTACCGCCCGGAAGGAAGCGCCATGCCAAGCCTGTCACTGCGCGCAACGGCCATCGAGTCGTCCCGAACCATCGCCATGAACCAACGCGCCCGGGAACTCAAGGGCGCCGGCATCGACATTATCGACCTGACTGTGGGCGAACCCGATTTCAGGCCTCCTCGCGCCGTACTGGAGGCGGCCTCCCGGGCCGCGCTGTCCGGCGCCGATCGCTATACACCCGTGGCAGGCCTGCCCGCGCTCAGGGCCGCGGCGGCCTCCGATTTACATGAAGACGGCGGGTTGCCCTGCCGCCCCGAGGACATCATCGTGACACCCGGCGCAAAGAACGGCTTGTCGACCGCCATCCTGGCCTTGATAAATCCCGGCGACGAGGCAATCATACCGCTTCCCGCGTGGCCAAGCTACGCCGAGCTGGTCAAGTTGGCCGGCGGACTGCCCGTCGGACTGCCAACAAGCCCGGCTTGCGGCTACAAGCTTACACCCGACGTACTGGAAGCCGCGCTCGGTCCGCGAACCCGCCTCCTGGTGCTCTGCTCTCCGTCAAACCCAACCGGCGCCGTGTATTCGGCGGCCGAGCTGGAAGGCCTGGCCCGGTCACTGGAGCGCCATCCGAACGTCTGGATACTCTCGGACGAGGTGTACCGCAGGATACGCTATGTACCCGACGTTCCCAGCCCGGCCTCCCTCCCGCTATTCCGCGATCGCTGCGCCGTGATTCGCGGCCTGTCCAAGTCCCACGCGATGACCGGCTGGCGCATCGGTTTCGTTGCCGGTCCCGAACGCTTCATCCAGGCTTGTACCGCCATCCAGGGCCAGACCGTTACATGCGCCGCTGCCATCTCTCAGTTGGCAGGCATTGCCGCCCTTGCCGGCGACCAAGCCGAGGCACATGCCATGGTTTCAGCCTACGAGGTACGACGACGGAACTTTGTCGCCGCGCTCGGATCGATACCCGGGTTTGAAATTGCCTTGCCCGATGGCGCTTTCTACGCTTACCCCGAAATATCCGGCTTGCTCGGGCGTACCTGGAAAGGTATCACGCTGAATACGTCGGATGATGTTGCTTTGTTCCTCCTCGAGGAAGCCCGAGTGGCGGTGGTACCCGGCTCGGCCTTCGGGGATGACAGCACACTGCGACTGTCTTTCGCCGCCGCGGACGACGCGCTTTCCTCCGCCGTTACGCGGATAGCCCAAGCCACGACGCTGCTGTACGGCCGGTAGATTGCGGGTGCTCCCCGCCCGGTCGCGCCGCGAAGAGCCCTAGTAGGGTGTTGAAAAACCGCGGAGGCGGTATTTTCAACACTTCCGAAGTGTCGCTATAGCGTAGCAAACCGTATGGTTTGCGAGTATAGCGAAGGTTGTTGGAATAGTAACAGACTATTTCAACAACCTGCTAGTATGCGTAAAGGGTATAAAAATAAAAGGAAGTGGAGGAGGGGAGGGTGGGTTGGTTCTCTGCGGAGTCGCAGGGCCGTTTCATAAACAGAGACTACCATGAGACGGAAAATGAATCAAGTTACTGCGGGAAGAAACCGTATTGAATCGTATTTTGATCCTGAACGACTCAATTTGAGCCGCATGGGGAGTGGGTCTTGGCGAAGATTACGGCAAGGACGGCGCCCGAGGATGATTGCAGGGGCGCCTCACTGTTGTTTCAGCTCTCCCGGCGGAGCACGGTGACGCAGTTGGTCACCGCGCTGCCGCCTACATTGAGGCTTACACCGACCGTAGGCACCGTTGTCGGCGCCGCGCCGATGGGCTCTCCGATCAGTTGTTTGTACAGCAGCGCGTGCATCGAGACACCTGTGGCGCCCACGGGGTGACCCTTGGCCTTGAGTCCTCCGGACAGGTTGATTGAAACCCTGTCATCCGGTCCAAATCGGCCGTCGATATAATCGTAGCCAGACCGACCGTCAGCGGAAAGTCCAAGCGCTTCCGTACACAGGAGCTGATTGATTGTAAAGCAGTCGTGCACTTCGGCTATATCGATATCCTTTGATGAAATGCCCGCTTCGGAAAAGGATAGTCGGGTTGCTTCTTTGGCAGCGATCAGCTCGTGCATGTTGACGCGGTTGGAGATGGCCAGGCGTTCCGACGTCTGACCGATACCGGCTATCCGGACGGCGCGGCCTTTCTTGAGCGCCGGGTGGTTGGCCCCCACGATGACGAGGGCCGCTGCTCCGTCCGTGACCAGGGAGCAGTCATGGAGACGGAGGGGTTCGGCGATCATAGGATTCTTTTCGGGAGGCAGCGCCAGGATGGCGTCGGCGCTCGTCAGGCCAAGCCTGTCGGATGGACCGCCCCTGCCGAAGTGGGCAAGAGGATTTTCCAGCCCGTTGCGGTAGCCGAGTGCGGCCGCGCTGGCCAGCATGAGGGCCAGCGTAGCGTCGTCCAGCCCATAATGATTCCGATACCCCTTGGCGTATTCGGCGAACAGCCCGGGAAAGGTCATGCCGAGTGCGCCCTCTTCCGGCCAGAACGAGCAAGTGGCCAGCGCGTGGGTGATGCCCTTGGTGGACAGGAGGTTCATCTTCTCGACGCCCAGGACCAGCGCCGCCTGGATCCTGCCCGACTCAACAGCATAGAGCGCGTCGTAGAGCGCGACCGAGCCGGAGGCGCAGGCGTCTTCGCAGCGGGTCATCCGCTTGAAGCGCAGGCCTTCCGGATCGATCTCAGCTGCAAAGGAAGCGATGTGTTCCTGGTCGACGAACAGCCCGGGTGCGCAGGAACCGACCCAGACGCCGCCGATCTGCGTGGCCTCGATACCCGCGTCGGAGAGCGCACCGCGGCCCGCCTCCAGCATCAGTTCGTAGATGCTCCGAAGGTCGGTGACTTCGCCCGTTTCCTTGTTTTTGTTGATGAAGCTGCCGAACTTCGTGTTGTACGCTCCGATAATGCTGGCCTTTGACATTCTCTACTCCATGTTTCCTGTTTCTGTGTCTCTATGGTAAAATCTTCCTCTTTCGTCAAATGTACCCGAGAGTTCTTGCCTGCGCCATCAGTTCTTCACGGAATTCGGGGGCCGCCACGGCAATCAGAGCCAGCGTCCGTTCCTTGACGGTACGGCCGCGGAGCCTGGCGACG
Source organism: Spirochaetales bacterium (assembly GCA_004525355.1). Lineage (GTDB taxonomy): Bacteria > Spirochaetota > Spirochaetia > Treponematales > UBA12059 > UBA5200. The sequence continues at coordinate 15,823 of SPCK01000004.1, read as the reverse complement.
CCGTTCTCGGTCACCACGTGGTCGACGAAGGAGCGATGCAGCGTGACGGCGCTTCCCTGTGGCAGGGTAGGGACGACCGTGCTCAACGTTCCGCCCTTGGCGGTAGCGTAGCAAGCGATAATCGACTTGCCCAAGCCGTCAAAGCCGGCCACCGCGCCTTGGGCCGTGTCCGACTGGCCGCCCGTACCGGAATACTGATTGGTGCCTATCGACTCGCTGGCTACCTGGCCGGTGAAGTCCACTGTCAGGCAAGTATTGATCGATACCATCTTCGAGTTTTGGGCGATAATCGCTGGGTCGTTCACCCATCGGCCCCGCTGGAATTCTACCGCCACATTGTCATCCAACCAGTCGTACAGTTTGCGGCTGCCCATAGCGAAGGTAGCGATGAACTTGTCCTTTTTCAGCGCCTTTTTCCGGTTCGTGATGACGCCGAGCTCGTACAGCTCCATCATGGAATCCACGAGCATCTCGGTATGCACTCCAAGGTCCTTCTTGCCCTTGAGCGCTAAAGCAGCGGCGTTGGGAATGCCCCCAATTCCCAGCTGGAGGGTCGAACCGTCGTCAACCAGGTCGGCGATGTGCTCGCCAATGCGCAGGTCGATGGCAGAAGGCTCGGGCGCCGGTAGCGTGGGTACTTCCTGGTCGTGCTCCACGAAGTACGTCACCTGGCTTACATGCACGTGTGTGTCGCCAAAGGTACGCGGCAGTCGCGGGTTTACCTCCAGGATCACGAATCGGGCGTGTTCCAGTATGTCTTTCTCATAGGTGATGCCCAGGGAGAGGCTTACGAAGCCGTTCCGGTCCGGGGGAGTGCACGTGCCGATGAACACCTCCGGCGGCCTGGCGTGGATACGGTCAGTCGCCGCGCGGTGCAGCATGTTGGGGACGAAGGTGACCGTACCCGTGCCCGCCTTGAGCGCGGCGCGCGAACCCGGGGCGTGAAACCAGCTGGCCAGCTCGAAATGGCCTTTCATCTCCGGCTTCATGTAAAAGTCATATGGCTTGAGGGTGAGCACGGAGAATACGCGGACGTCGTGGACCGCGGGCGCAAGGATGTGCAGGCGCGTCATGGTTCCCTGCGGTTCGCTTGCGCACTGGCCTACTACTACGTCGAAGCCGCTCTCAATGCACCGGATGGCCTCGTCTATCGACCTGACCCGGGATTTGTATGCTTCATCCCCTGTTGACATGGTAACTCCTTCAATACGTGAATAGATTGGCGCCAACCGCGAATCCGGCTCCGCTGGCGCAGAAAACGACCGGGTCGCCTCGGCTCAGCAGGCCGTCCTTGACCGCGTGATGGAAGGCAATGGGAACGCAGCCGGAGCCGGTATACCCATAACGATCCATCACTGTGGGCGCCAGGGCTCTCGGGCGTCCCAGGATGTCCATGACCTCGTTGATGACGCTCTTGTTTATCTGGGTGAACACGAAACAGGATACCGTCTCCAGCGGAACGCCGCCTTTCAGGCAGAGCGCCCGCACGATCGGCGGCCACAGCTTGACATTGCGATCGCCAGGGAGCCGCTGCAGCAGCTCGAGACCATAGGCGCCGGCGTCCAGCAGTTCTCGTGTAACGGGTTTGCGCGTACCTCCCGCGTAGACGCCCACGTAATCCCATTGCGTGCCGTCGGCAACCAGCTTGCCGGCGATATAGCCCGAGGGGTCATCGTCGGGGACCCGGCCGAGCACAACCGCGCCCGCGCCGTCGGCAAAGATCGACCAGCCGAATGCGTCGTCGGGCCTGATGTAGGCGGGCATGTTGTAGACGCCGATTACGACCGCGTGCCTCAGTCCAGGGTCGCCAGCCATCATTTTCGCTGCCGCATCGAACGCCGTTACGAAGCTCGCGCAGGACGCTCCGACATCGAAAGCGCCGGTATCCCGCTGGCCGCCCTGCAAACGGCCTTGTATGAGAATAGCCGTGGCCGGGCTGATGTATTCCGGCGTATCGGTACCAACGACGACCAAGTCAAGATCCATCGGGTCCACTTCTGCGTCCGCGAGCGCCACCCTGGCGGCCTTTTCCGCGAAGTCAGCGGTACTCTCGTTGATGCCACGCAGGCGGGCTACATGCCTGGCCGTGATGCCGATCCTGGACTCCAGCTTTTCCGCGTCGAACTGGACGCCCGTCATCGCCATGAGTTCCCGGTTGTCTATGGGTGAACCGGGGGCGTATACTCCCGTTCCCAGGATTTTCGCCTTTGCCATGGTCACTCCTGCAATCCTCTGGAGAGATAGGTGCCGATCCCTTCCACGACGGCCCGCGAGCCTCGCCCGAAACCGTCGAAGAGCAGTTCAATGCCATAATAATGGGAAATGCCCAACAGGAACTGCAGGGCGGTGCTTTCGTGATCCGGATCCGATTCCAGTTTGGCCGCGTTGAGTCCGTCGGTGCCCAGCTTGAGATAGCCCCGCTCGAAAGCCGCGTAATATTCGCGTGCCTTGTCGGGAACCACGAACTCGCCCTCACGTACGATGTTGTAACACCAGCGGTCGATTGACAGAAAGATCCCGAACAGGTAGATGCCCTGCATCTCGCGCTCGAGCCGGTTCAAGCCGGAGCTCAGGTTGGCCGTGATGAAGTGCCTGACCTGCCTGCCGGCGACGTCGATCAGCTCGGAGTAGAACGCTTCCTTGCCGGGGAAGTACTTGTAGAACGAGCCTACGGACAGGTCAGCGGCGTCCGTGATCTCGTGAATGTTCACTTCATGGAAGCCGCGCTCGCCGAAGAGTCGTTTGCCGGAGCGCAACAGCCGTTCCCTGGCATTCTCTTCAAGCGATAAGGGCGGCGGCGTCACGGTTATGCCGAAAACTTTTTCAGAATCCCAGGCAAGGCCGGGAAAGATACCGTTGGCAAGCATATCGCCGAGCGCCGGGAGCGATATGTGGGACCCATAGAGGGCTGACCGAACCCCGGCGAAACGTATGCCGCCGATAGCGAACAGGTACTCTGGCATGCCGACGCTCCGGCCCAGTGCCTTCGACAGAGTGCGCCGATACAGCTCGGCCAAGCGATGCTCGAATTCGAAGAAGCGATACTGGCCTTCCCTGAATACTATCACGCGTTCCTTCTGTTCCGCGGCGAAAGCGACGAGAATGCTCGCCATGGTACCCAGTCGCTCGACGCTGGTCTTGCCCTGTACGCCTTCAAGGGCGATGCCGATGCGGGTGATCACGTCCTCCAGGATGTGTCGTATGAGGGATTCCTTGTTCAGGAAATATCTATAGAAGATTCCGTTGGACACGCCTGCCTCGCGGCAGATCTCGGCTACGGAAACGGATGAATACCATCGTTTCGAGAATAGCGATATGGCGCTTGCGACGATCTTGCCATTGGTGTCCGCGGGTGTGGTGTTCACGGTATTTCCTTGGGTTGCTTCTGGGTGCACCCTTGTCACAGTGAAAGGATGAGAGATGAATCACCTCTACTTAAGAGTATATGCCTCGAATTTTGATAACGCAAGTAAAAATATAGGCAATATCTATAAGGAATGAGGCAATATTTGGGTAAACCTGCAGATAGTTATTGGAAAAGCATAAAAATTGCTTGACGTATTCAATAAATGGGTCATTAAATGATTGAGAGATGATTCACCATATAAGGACATGTTCATGCATATAGGCATCCTTGGCACCGGCGTTTACCTTCCTGAAGGCAGGATGAGCGCTGTGGACCTCGCGGCCGCTACCGGCGTACCCGAGGATGTGATCGCGTTCAAATTCGGCGTGAAGAGCAAACCGGTCGCCGGTCCCGAGGACACCACGGCCGTGATGGGCGTAAAGGCTGCGCGTACGGCGCTTGAACGGGCCGGACTGGAAGGCAAGGATCTCGACTTGGTCATCTGGTGTGGCGCCCAGCACAAGGATTTCCCCTGCTGGCTGGCAGGATTGTACGTGGCCAATGAAATCGGCGCCGATGACGCGTGGAGCTTCGATATGGAGGCGATGTGCGGTTCCATGATGGCTGCGCTGGACATCGCCAAGTCGATGATGCTTACGCACGATGACCTGTCCACGGTGCTTCTGGTGTCGGGCTATCGCAACAACGATCTGATAGACCTGGCCGAACCCAGTACGCGCTTCATGATGGACATAGGATCAGGCGGATCGGCATTGGTGCTGGGCAAGAACGCAGGCAGGAACGTTGTTCTGGGATCGGCCTTCAAGGGAGACGGATCGCTGAGCCTGGATTGCGTGGTGCCGACCCTGGGATCCAGGGCTTGGCCTCCCGCCGAGGGCGACGCGGACAGGGCGCGCTTCATCGTGATCGATGAGACGGCCTTCAAAGCCAGGCTGGGCGAGAGGACACTGATCAATTTTTACTCCGTTATAGACAGAGCCCTGAAGCTGTCCGGGGGGCTTTCCCGGAAGGATATCGACTACCTGGCCATCCTGCATTTAAAGCGCAGCGCGCATGACGCTGTGCTCGCTGAGCTGGGCCTGCGCGCCGACCAGACCGTGTACCTGGACGAGTACGGCCACATCGGCCAGAACGACCAGGTGCTGTCCATCGAGCTTGGCCTTGAGCGTGGCCTGGTAAAGGACGGCGATGTGGTCGTCCTCGTGGGGGCCGGGTTGGGCTTCGTCTGGGCGGCCAGCGTCGTGCGCTGGGGAGAGTACGCGGAATGAATGGTACGCGCCGGCTGAAGGCGCTGAATCAAGGAGTGCATGAATGAACAGGATGAAGGACAAGGTCTGCGTCGTTACCGGCGGCGCCCAGGGCATCGGCAGGGGCATCGTCGAGACTTTCGTCGCCGAAGGCGCCGCCAGGGTATACGCTCTGGACATGAATGCCACAGATTTCCCAGAACTCGAGCGGACCTGCCCTGCTGCCAGGGGCGTCGTCGTCAATGTGACCGACGCGGCGGCAATCGAAGCCTTCGTGGAGAAGGCCAAGGCGGAATTCGGCCGCATCGACGTGCTGGTCAACAATGCCGGTATAACCAGGGACGCGCTGATCCATAAGATGAGCGAGGCGGACTGGGACGCGGTCATCGCGGTCAACCTCAAGGGGCCGTTCCTGATGACCAAGTACATCGCGCCCTTGATGATGGAAAACGGGTCGGGGTCTATCGTCTCGATATCGAGCGTCGTGGGACTGGACGGCAATATCGGGCAGAGCAACTACGCGGCCACCAAGGGCGGCGTCGTCGCCATGACCAAGGGTTGGGCCAAGGAGTTCGCCCGCAAGGGAGCCAAGGTCAGGGCGAATGCGGTCTCCCCCGGCTATACCAGGACGCCGATGATCGAGTCCGTCCCCGAGAAAGTCCTAGAGCCGATTATCGCGAGGACCCCGCTGGGCCGCCTCGCAGAGATCAGGGACATCGCCAACGCCGTCCTGTTCCTTTCCAGCGACGAGGCCGAGTTCATAACCGGCCAGGTGCTTCGGGTAGACGGCGGGCTGGTGCTGTAGGAAAGTGTCGATCCAGGTTTCCGGGGACGGTCGCCCTTTGCGGCGCCAACCCTTCGCATAGAAAATCGGGCGCGTTGGCGTCCGTCAGGTTCCAAGGAGGACAGGATGAAGAAAGCGTTAGTGATCCTCGTGTTCATCACGATGGCCGTCTCGGTATTCGCGATGGGAGACAAGGAAGGCACCGCCGCGGCGGGGAGCGCGCCGGCCACGATCAAGATCGGCGCGACCTGGCCGCTCGGCGACATCACCGGCAAGCAGGGCAGCATGGCAGCGCAGCAGGCCGTCGACGAGATCAACGCGGCCGGCGGCATCAACGGCCACAAGCTCGAGCTGATCGTCATCGACGACGAGCTGAAGGCCGACAAGGGCGCCGCGGCGATCGAGAAGCTGGTCACGGTGGACCAGGTCGACGTGATCATCGGAGGCATGGCCTCCGGCGTCGCGCTGGGCCAGATTCCCGCGATGAAGAAATACGGCAAGGTCGTCGTGGCCACCGGCGCCGCTTCCTACAAGGTTGAAGAGGCGCTCGGCGCCGACGCCAACTGGTATTTCCACCTGCATCCGTGGGACTACAACCAGGGACAGAGCTACGCCGACGGCTGGGCCGCGATCCAGGCCAAGTATCCCACCATCAAGGTCGGCCGAATTTTCCTGGCCTACGAGGAAGGCGCTTTCGGCAAGGCTTCCTTCGACTCCTCCAAGGTGCTGTTCGGCAACGCGTACACCTTCGACGGCGCGCCCTTCAAGAGCGCGGCCTTCGGCGGGGGCGATTACGCGGCCGTCCTCGACGCTGCGAAGCAGTACAAGCCCGACCTGTTCCTCTGGGCCGGCTATGACGCCGACGCCCTTCCGATGCTCGAGCAGGCCAAGGCCATGAAGTTTAACCCCGGCATCTACCTCGGGGCGCCCCCCGGATGGCCCGCCGATTTCGGCAAGTCCCCGCTGGCCAACAACGTGATGCTCTACGGCATGTGGGCCCCAGCGGTCAACGACATTAGCCCCGCGAGCAAGAAGTTCTATACCGGTTTCGTCGCCAAGTACGGCGTCGAGCCCGCCACGTATTTCGCCCCGCTGTCGTATTCCGCGGTGTATATCGTCGCGGACGCCATCAAGCGCGCCGGTACTACCGAGACCGCGGCCCTGATCAAGGCCCTCGAGGCCACGAGCTACGCGTCTCCGCTTGGGCAGACCATTACCTTCTCGCCGGCGAACATCATCAAGCACCAAGGCATCCGCAACCAGAAGATCCTGCAGTGGCAGAACGGCCGGCAGGAAGTCATCTGGCCGTTCGAGTCTGCGACCTCCAAGCCCGTCTATCCCTTCCCCGCGTGGTAAGGGCGACGAAGCGATCGTGATCAGTAGCCGTCGGCCCATCGAGGGCCGGCGGCGTAATCTTCATCAAAGGGAATGAGATGGCGAACAAACGGAACGCGACGGTACTCGTCGGACTATCTTTGGCGGCGGTCGCGGTGATCGCGGTCTGGAAGCCGACGGTCCTCATCTACGGAATCCAGGCGGCGGGACTCTACGCTTCCATCGCCATCCCGATGGGCCTGATCCTGGGCATAGTACACATCGTCAACCTGGCACACGGCGAATTCATGATGCTGGCGTCCTACGCGACCTACATGCTCTGCTCGGCGACCGGCATGGATCCGTTCGTGGCCATGGTGCCCACCGCCGCGGTCACGGCGCTGTTCGGCTTCGTGATCTACCGGCTGACCATACGGCAGGCGCTCAAGGCGCCGGAACTTAACCAGCTCATCCTGACCTTCGGCATCGCCATCGCGATGACGCAGGCCGTCAACCTGATCTACACCTCGCAGACGCGCAAGCTGTCATTCGAGTACGTCTCCGCGTCCATCGACATCGGGGAGCTCTCGTTCGGCATCTTCAATTTCGTGTTTGTCCTGGTGGCTATCCTGATGGTCGTGGGCCTCAGGATATTCCTGACGCGCACAACGACCGGCAAAGCCGCGCTCGCCGTGGGGCAGAACCCCAAGGGCGCCGCCATCGTGGGCATCGACGTCGACAGGACCTACGGGCTGGTGTTTGCGCTGGCCAGCGCCCTGGTGGGCATGATGGGCGCCCTGTTCATCACGCGCTCGTCGATATTCCCCGGCGTGGGAAGCCCCTTCACGATGAAGAGCTTCTGTCTGGTGGCCATGGCCGGTATCGGCAACATACCCGGTATACTGGGCGCGAGCATCCTGCTCGGCATATCAGAGAATTTCCTCAAGGCCTTCCGCGGGCTGCGCGGCTGGGCCGATATCGTATTCTTCGTCCTGATCATCACCGTGATACTCGGACGCTCGATCAGGGGGAAGAAGGCATGAAGCTCAAAGGCTCGTATCTGGCAGCGGCTGCCGCGACAGCGGTCGTCGTCGCCTTCCCCGCCTTCCTCGGCGCGTATCCCCTCGCGGTGGCACGAAGCATCATGACGTACATGGCCTTGGCCATAAGCTGGGACATGCTCCTGCGATCTGGGCAGATATCCTTCGGCATAGCGGGGCTCTTTGGGCTCGGCTCCTACGCCTCCGCACTCGCGGTCCTTCGCGGCGGAATGGATCCCTTCACGAGCATCTTGTTTGCCTCCGCATTCGCGGCGGTCATGTCCATGCTCCTGGGACTTGCCATACTCAGGCTGCGGGCCATGTATTTTTCCATAACGACCCTTGCGCTCATGGAAATATTCAAGATCGTCATCCATAACCTGCACGATTTTTCCGGCGGTCCCGAGGGCGTCGTGCTCCCGGAACCGATATTCGGAGGATCGGCGCCCGCGCTATTCTGGCTCTGTATGGCGGGTTTGTTTATGACTATCGGTGTGTCCTGGTATTTCGAGAAGAGCAAGATGCATCTGGCGCTGACGGCGATACGGAACGACGAAACCAGCGCTCGGTCCAGCGGCGTCGACATTTTCAAGTACCTGCTGATTGCGTTCGTCATCACGTCGACGCTCCAGGGCATGATGGGCGCCATCCAGGTGCAGTCCTATGGGTTCACGACCCCGGACACTGCCTTCGATGCCAACTTTACGCTGCTACCGCTGGCCATGGCCCTGCTCGGGGGCATACACAGCACGATCGGACCGATGGCAGGCGCGGTGCTCCTGGGCGTCGCCTCCGAATGGCTGAAACTCAAGATCCCCTATGGCCACTTGATCGTGTATGGCTTCATCATCATCCTCGTCATCCTGTTCATGCCCCAGGGCCTCGTCGGGCTGGCCCGAAAGACCATACGGAATGGCCGCACTGGAGTACGCCATGAGTAAGTTGTCCACCAGCGGATTGACCAAGGCTTTCAGCGGCCTGGTTGCCGTCAACGCCGTCTCGTTCGCCATGGAAGAAGGAGAGATCCTGGGCATTATCGGCCCCAATGGCGCGGGCAAGACGACGTTCATCCATCTCGTCTCGGGTATTCTCATGCCCACCTCCGGCTCCGTCACCTTCAAGGGCCAGGACATTACCTACGCTCCCGCCCACAAGCGGAGTCGCCTCGGGATCGCCCGCACCTACCAACTGATTCATCCGCTGGAGAACCTCAAGGTGATAGAGAATGTGATGATAGGCGCCGTATTCAGCAGGAACCGGAGCCTCAAGGAAGCCAGGCGCGAGTCGATGGAAATCTGCGCCGAGCTGGAGCTCGATCGTCTGGATCGGGATACGACGCAGCTTTCCATCCTCGAAATCAAGAAGATGGAGATCGCGCGGGCTTTGGCCAACGAGCCCGAGGTACTGTTCCTGGACGAGGTGATGGCGGGCCTCAACAGCGACGAGACCAAGCAGATGATCGCCATGATCCAGCGAATCGCGCGCGAGCGCAGGTTGGCCGTGGGCGTCGTGGAGCATGTCATGGGTGTCATCCGCGAGCTGACCCAGCGCGTCATCGTGCTGGAGGCCGGCGAACTGATAGCCGAGGGACCGTACGAGACGGTATCCAAGAATCCGCGCGTAATTGAAGCGTATCTCGGAGGCGCCGCATGATACTCAACATACAGAAGTTGGAAGCCGGGTACGGCAAGCTCAAGGTGCTCCGCGGCATTGACCTGCACGTCGGCAAGGAGTCGGTCGGTCTCTTCGGCCCCAACGGCGCGGGCAAGACGACGCTGATAAACGCAATCATGGGCATCGTGAAACCCTGGAGCGGTACGATCGAATTCGAGGGAGTGTCCATTGGAGGCAACGCGACGCACCTGGTGGCCCGCTCGGGCATCGCTCTCGTCCCGCAGGAACGCGAGCTGTTCCCCGGCATGAGCGTGGCGGACAACCTTGAGCTTGGCGCGGCCTACGTGCCGCGCGGTAAACCGGTCATGGCCAGGCAGCTGGAAACGGTGCTCACGCTGTTCCCGATCCTCAAGGAGCGCTACAAACAGCTGGTGGGAACGATGTCCGGCGGTCAGCAGCGCATGGTTGCGATCGGCCGGGCGCTGATGGCCAATCCCGCTTTGCTGATCCTCGACGAGCCGTCGCTGGGCTTGCAGCCGTCCATCGTCGCAGAAGTTTTCGATCGGCTGTCCATCCTCAAGAAGGACATCGCCATCCTGGTCACCGAACAGAACGTGCGCGAGAGCCTCAAGGCCATAGACCGGGGCTACGTGATGGAGAATGGAGCGGTGACCATCGAGGACATCGCCGAGGGTCTGGCCCGAAACCCGCACGTGGTTTCGGCCTACCTGGGGATATAGCGATGGCCCGCGCGATCATAAACGGGGTAGGCATCGAATACCAGATGGTTGGAGACGGCGATGAAACCGTAGCGCTCCTTAACGGGATAGCGATGACGATAGCCAACTGGAAGCCCGTCGCCGACAGGCTGGTCGCCGCGGGTTACCGGGTACTCATGCACGACATGCGCGGCCAGATGCTGTCGGATCGCCCCGATGCGCCATATTCGCTGGAGCTTCACGCGAGCGACCTGGCGAGTCTCCTGCGCGAACTTGAAATCGAGCGCGCGCATATCGTGGGTACGTCGTACGGAGCGGAGGTCGCCTTGACCTTCGCCCTCGATTTTCCTTCGATGTGCGTAAGCGTCGTTTCGATAGACGGAGTAAGTGAATACGACGAGCTGCTGGGCGCCGCGGTAAAGGCTTGGAAGGCGGCGGCCCTGTCCGATCCCAGGGTGTTCTACAAATCGATTCTGCCGTGGAATTACTCGGCCGGGTATCTTGCCTCCCACCGCGAGTGGCTGGCCAGGCGGGAGGATGCGATCGCGTCCCTGCCCCGGGACTGGTTCGAGGCGTTCGCGCGACTGTGCGATGCCTTCCTGGCTATCGACCTGACCGGGTCCTTGAACAGGATCGCCTGTCCCTGCCTGGCGCTTGTGGCCGGCGCGGATATCCTGAAAGGCCCCGTCTATTCGCGGATCATAGCCGACCGAGTGCCCGGCGCGATCTACGAGGAGATACCAGGCTCGGGACACGCGGTCGTGCTTGAGAATCCGGAAGCGCTCACCGATTCACTGGAGCGCTTCCTGGAGTCGGCACGGAAAAAGTAGTATGAATTCAAGGGTCGCCGCCGCGCTGGCCACCGTCTTCGGACTCGATTCATGCGCAGGCGGATCTGCGGATGTGGAGGAGGAGCACATGAGCGGCAAGACCGTCGAGATTCTCGGACGGAGCATCTATTTCGTCGAGCGGGGCGAAGGGGCGCCCGTCGTCCTGGTCCACGGCAATACCGGTTCGCATCTTTGGTGGAGCAGGGTGATGGACTTACCCGGCTACCGGACGATCGCGCTGGACCTTCCCAATTTCGGCCGATCGGATCCTCTGGACGTGGCGGACATCGACGCGTATGCCGATAGCCTGGCCGCGTTCGTCGCCGTGCTCGGCCTGGATAAACCGATCGTTGTTGGCCATAGCCTCGGCGGTGCCGTGGTCATGGCACTGGGTGCGCGACGACCGGATCTGGCCCGTGCCCTGGTGTTTGTGGACGGGGCCGCGCCTTCGGGCCTCAAGACGCCCGAAGAGCATTACCCACTCATCGAGAAGTACCGGACCAACCGCGACCTCATGCGCAAGGCGCTTTCGGCGGTTGCTCCTACCATGCAGGACCAGGTGTTCCTGGACGATCTGACCGACGATGCCATGCTTATGGCCGGGCACGCCTATGCCGGAAACGCCCGCGCGTTGGAGCGTTTCGATTATCGCGACCGGGCGGGAGCGTTCGCCGGGCCGGTCATGGTCATCTGGGGACGCAAAGACATCATCATCACCGAGGCCATGGCACGGGAAACCCTTGCGGCGTACCGCAATGCCAGCCTGCGGATATTGGACGACGTGGGACACTCGGCCATGGTCGAGGCGCCGGGTTTCTTCAAGGAATTGTTGATGGAATTCGTCAGCGGGCTCTGAGGCTCCTGATTCAGCAGGGTTTCGGTCCACCGGCTAGAAAGAAGCGTTCCAGGGCGAGCGCTGCGCCCCCGAGGGCAGGAAGTTCCGGATCCAGATTGGAGCGCTTGATTTCGCACGGGCGCTCGTTGGATTCGACGCGGTCAGCTATCTCGTCAAAAAGCGGCCCGCTGCGAAAGGGTGCCCCGTAGAGGGCAACCGTGGTTGGATCGTACAGTTCTATGGCGTTTCCCAGAGCCAGCGCGAACCAGCTGGCAAGTTGGGCGAACTCCTCGGGCGCGATTTCAAGCAGCGCATGGCAGAGTTCTTCAATTTTCGACCGCGGTCTTGCCAGTCGAATCCCGAGGGTTCTTGCGGATACCAGGGACTCCAGGCAGCCGACCCTGCCACAATACGGACAGACCGGCCCCTCGGCTGCCACAACCGTGTGGCCCAGTTCTCCCGAGCGGTTGTGTGCGCCTGCCCATGGCACACCGCCGACCGTCCATGACGCGCCGACTCCCGGACCGTATTTCACGAACAGGAGGCCCGCGGGCTCGGAACCCCTGGCCTCGGTCAGGAGGAGCTCCGCGAGCGCGAGCGCCCGGACATTGTTGTCGACAGATGTCGGTACGCCGAAATGCAGCGCCAGGGGATCGGCCAGCGATACCGGACCGTTCCAGAGGCGCGGTTCCCTGACGGAAATACCATGCTCGGCATCGACCCTGCCTGTCACGCCCACTCCCATCCAGAGCACACCCGCCTTGCACGGCGAGGCCGGCCCCAGTAATTCGCCTGTCGCCTCAGCGACGGCATGGACGATCCGCTCTGCCGGTTCGTCTCCGTATCTGGCAAGTGTTGCCGGTGGCGGAAGATCCCGAACGCCCAGTACCGATCCGGCCAGATCGGTCAGCAGGACCTGCACTCGCTCTTGGTCTATCCCAACGCCGATAATGCGGCCGGCTTCCGGACGTATTCGCAGCGCAATCTTACGCCTGCCGACGCGGCCTTCCGCGATCTGAGTTCCCGCTTCCTCCAGTAATCCTTCGTCGATCAGCTCGTTGACCAGGATGGTTACCGACGCTCTGGTCAGTCCCAGTTCAAGCGCGAGGTCGTTACGGGCGATATTTCTGGTAGAGTGGACAAGATTGAGGATGCCCGCGCGGTTTCTCTTGCGAAGATCGGGCGCGTTCCAGCCTCGGGCTTTCATGCCGGCTCCGCCACGGGGCGCACTTCGCGGTTGGAGCCGCGGATCAGCGGCAATACGCCTTGGTCGACCAGGGCTTTTCGCTCAGGATGCGCCATAATCCATTTATTGCGCTTGCGCAGCAGTGGATCGTCTCCCGATAGGACCCCATCAGGCAGGACTTCGTTTGTACCCCGCGGCAGCACGATGGCGGCCCGGAAGCCATCCGGCCGGGCGCGGCACGGGGCCAGATGCAGTGTTCCTGAGTACAGCTCGACTGCCTCGCCCCGGTGCACCAGGAGGCCGACTGTCTTTGAGGATTCGATGGAAATGCCGCCTGGCCCGTGCTCAAGCTCGCCGCGGAGGGCAAGCAACAGCACCAAGTCGGCGGCCGCGACGAGCACTTCGCTGGACTTGTGATATTCCAGCCCGTTCAGGGTGGAGTTCCTGCCCGAGCAATAGCCGATCTGGATCGGAAGGTCGCCGAAGACCACGGTGCGCAGTCGGTCGGCATCTGCGCAGGATTCAAGCGGCGCGTGGGAGGTTACGTATAGTACGCCCTCGTCTGGAATCGGGGCAGAGACTTCAAGCGCGGCTACCATGCTCGACCAGCTTCCTGGGACGCGTTCGCCATAGGGGGCGAAATCCGGATCGTCCGCGGTGAAAATTCGCAAATCGGCGTTGGCCTTGCGTAGTGCAGCGAGCAACATGCATGAACCTCCCATATATGACGGCGACGCGTCGAACGCTGCCCCGTCGAGAATAGCACACGCCATTGAAACAGGTAAATCAAAAAAACGCACTGATACCGGTTCTAAATGGCTTGCCAAAATATGCGTATATGATACAATAGTTAAAGACTTTAACATATAGGGAGGCGGCAATGGCCGTCAAAGATGGTAAGATTTTCAACGCGCGGGACAGCCGCGCCATTTATCGCGAGGTGTTCAATCGCCGTGATTCCAACCTGGAACTCCTGTCGCTCGCCGAGCTCGACTTGGCTGACGCGCGGATGGAGAGCCTGTGCCACAAGCGCGAGGAAACGCTGATATTCAACGTGGCCGCGCCCTGCGTCGTAGAGGTGGAGGGTGTCCGGTATGAACTGGCGCATTACGACGCGTTGTACATCCCCAGAGGAGCCGAATTCTCCTGCGAGGCGGGGGCCGATCCGGCAAAGCTGTACCTGTACCGCGCGAGCGCCGACAAGGAACATCCCGTCCAGCACCGCAAATGGGCGGAACTCAAGGACGATCCTTCGCGCATTCGCCTGTTGAACAGGAAGAAAGTGCATCTGATGTTCGATGTGTCCGAAAAAGCCGACCGGTTCATGGCAGGCTACACGTTCTACCAGGACCGCACCCGCGCCTGGCCGCCCCACAACCACACCGACCAGGAAGAATGCTATTCCTTCATTGAAGGAACCGGCGCGATGCACGTCTACGAGGATGACGAAAACCTGACTTTCGTGAAGAGCGTCGAGGTTGGATCGCATGTGACCATTCCGCTCCTCAATTACCACCCGGTATTCAGCCACGAGGAACCGTTGTGCTTCATCTGGTGCATAGCCGGAGAGCGCTACTGGGTGGGCGACAAGAGCAAGGCATTCATGGACGGCACGGCGTCCAAGGTGACGACATGACGCAAGCCGTATCGGACAAGCCCGCGAACGCCGCGGAAATTCGAGAACTGGAGAAACGCGCTTTCGCGGTTCGTCGTGCCTGCCTCGAATCCATCGCCTCGTTGGGTGTCGGGCACGTGGGCGGCTCCATGTCGGTGGTCGAGGTCTTGGTCGCGCTGTACTTCCGGCACCTGCGACTCGATCCCGCCGACGCCAAGGCTCCCGATCGCGACATGTTCGTGCTGTCCAAGGGACATGCCGGACCCACGCTCTACGCGATTCTGGCCGAGAAGGGCTACCTTGACCGCGAGCTTCTTTCCACCTTGAACCGGGGCGGCTCATCGCTGCCCAGCCACGCCGACCGGCTCCTCACTCCGGGCGTGGACATGAGCACGGGATCGCTCGGCCAGGGCTTCTCCGCAGCGGTGGGCATAGCGTTGGGCCTTCGCATGGACGGCCCCCGTCCCGACGGCACGCTGCGGCGTTGCTGGGCCATCATAGGCGACGGCGAGAGCGACGAGGGCCAAGTATGGGAAGCCGCAGCCTGTGCGGCCCATTATCGCATGGACAACCTCATCGCTTTCATGGACTACAATAAATTCCAGATAGACGGTTCCACCGAATCTGTCCTGGACATACGCGACCCGGTCGCCAAGTGGGAGGCGTTCGGCTGGAAGTCCCTCCGCGTCGACGGCCACGATTTCGCCGCGCTCGACCGTGCCATTCTAGAAGCACGAAAAGCCAAGGACAAGCCGACCATGATCGTACTCGATACCATAAAGGCCAAGGGCGTCCCGCACCTGGAGGGCAAGGCTGAGAGCCATAATGCGCCGTTCGGCCCAGTCGAGCTGGCCGCAACCCTCAAGGCGCTCGAGCGCGAGGAGGCAGCCCGTGGCTGACAGGGAAATGCGCGCGGTTTACGCGCAGACGCTCGTCGAGCTTGCCGCCGACGACCCCAGGATTTGCGTGGTGGAAGCCGATCTATCCAGGGCGACCGGCACTGGCCCCTTCGCGAAGGCCTACCCGGATCGCTTCTTCAACGTAGGGGTGGCCGAGGCCAACCTCATCGGCGTGGCTTCCGGCCTTGCTGCTACCGGCAAGCGGCCCTTTGCCGCGACCTTCGCGTGCTTTGCCAGCCGGCGCGCCTACGACCAGTTCTTTTTGTCTGCCAACTACGCCGGGCTCCCCGTGGTTCTGGTCGGGACCGACCCGGGCGTCACCGCCGCCTACAATGGCGGCACCCACATGCCGCTCGAGGACCTGGCGCTGATG
>SPCK01000260.1 GCA_004525355.1 Spirochaetales bacterium | reverse complement strand
GGCCAGATCGCCCGGACTCATTGCATTGGCGATGACGGCTCCCCCACCGACGGCGAGCAGGATCAGGGTCGCCAGACCGCCGAGAAAGGCGATGAGGGGAAAGAAGAAGCCGAATACCTTGACCAGGTTCATCGATGCGTCTCGATATCGATCGTTGGCTTCGGAGAAACGCGCGGCGAAATGTTCCTCTTTTACGAAGGACTTGACCACCCTGACGCCCTGAAGGGTTTCCTGGGCGACCGCGCTGACGTCGGAATAGATCTCCTGCACTTTCTTGAAACGCTTGCCGACGGCCTTGCCGAAAAAGATGATCAATAGCGTAACTACCGGCAAGGGAGTCACGGTCCAGATGGCGGTACCGGGATTCTGGACGAACATGATCGCGAGAATCGCTACTGAAAGAAATACTCCGTCGAAAAAAGCCAAGAAAGCCATTCCGGTCGCCATACGTATGGCCCGCATATCGTTGGTCGCCCTGGCCATCAGGTCGCCTGCGGCATTATGGTGAAAGAAGGATGGCGGCAATGTCATGAGCTTTCCGAATAGTCGATCCCGCAGGGCGGTTTCAATGCGCCTGGAAGCGCCGTGTATGAAAAAACGCCAAAAGAATCGGCCCAGCGCCACGAATGAAGCGGTACCGATCAGGGCCAAGCTTATAATGGCAATGGAGCTTTGGGTTCCGCCCGAGGCGACGGCATCAATAGCCTTTCTGATATATTGAGGCAACATAATCTGCGCGGCATCAACGGCCACCAAGCATAGCAATCCGAGCGCGTAATATTTCACGTGAGTGCGCAGATAAGGAGCCAGGGTCCTGAATTCCTTGAACATGAACGCGATTGTATACCGCTACTCGATGCTTTGGCGAGTCCTGTGCGTTCGGATAGGCCAAGAATTGACAAATGACCTGGCTATGCGGATACTTGTACCCATGCCACGTACCAAGCAGTGTCCGTCGTATGGCAGGGTGGCGCGCTGTATTTTCGCGGCCGCACTGGTTCTGACGCTCTCATCCTGCGTCCTTACCAAGCTCGGCACCTATGCCAGCGACGTGTTTCTGGGTGAACCCGATCCTGCGCTGGCCGGGCAGGCTCTTCCTTCCTTCATGAAGGTCAGCGAGCTTCTTCTGGCCACCGATCCGCGCAACCAGGGCAACGCGACGACGGTCGCTTCACTGTATCTGCTCTATGGGACGGGATACTTGGATGGCGAGGCCTTTTTCCTTCCAGACGACGCATATATCGAACGACGCAGTCTGGTGCAACGGGCACGCTCTCTCTATCTTCGATCCTTTCAGCTGCTCTCGCCTTTCGTGGAAAAACGCAACCCTGGTTTCTTTGAAAATGATTTCCAACTCGGAACGGACTCGACAGTCCAGGCCCGGGCAGTTTCAGACAAGGCCCTCAAGCCGTTCAGGAAGGTCGATGTACCGCTGATGTACTACGCAGCCGCCTCGATCCTGGCGGCATTCAGTTCCGATCCGCTCGATTTCAATAACGCGGCCCTCGTTCCGGCTGCGGTCACCTTGATGCGGGGAGCCCTCGCACTTGATCCGGACTACGCGTCCGGTGCCCTGCACGAGCTCGCGTTCTCGGTATACGCGTCCATGCCGCCGGAACTGGGAGGCGATCATGACATGGCGCTCAAGGAATATAATGCGGCCCTGCGCGCTTCGGGAGGGCTCTCGGCCGGGATCCATGTTTCCTACGCATTGACGATATGCGCTGCGGAAGGCGATGCTGAAGGTTTCGTGCGGGCGTTGAATGCGGCACTCTCCATCGACTCGGACGCGGCTCCCGACGCCACGCTCCTGAACGCGGTGGCCAGACACAAGGCGGCCTACCTCCTTGAACACCGTGACGATTACGTGTTCGATACGGGGAATCCTTATGAAGGCGGTACGTACTGATGAAATTGATGCGACGCTCGCTGGTTCTCTCACTCGTCATGGCAGGTCTGTGCCTGCCGATGACGGCCCAGACAATCAACTTGCAGATCGGCGCTGCAGTACCCGCCAACAGCCCCTGGGACCTTGGCCTTCGCAAGCTGGCGGCCGAATGGAACCGTATATCGGGTGGCCGTGTCAGGATGAGTTTTCCCAAAAGCATGTCCAATGCGAGCCAGGAAGACATACTCCAGAAAATGAAGTTCAGCCTGGATGGCGGGCTGATTGAGACAACGGGACTGTATTACATAGAAAAGAACACGTTCCTGCTGTCCATGCCATCCGTGGTACGCAACGAAACCGAGTTCGCCGCTGCCACCCGCGCCGCGATGCCCCTGCTGAAGCAAAGCATCGGTGACCGATACGAAGTCATCACAATCGCGCAAGGCGGTTGGGTACGATTTTTCTCGAATCGCCCAATCAATACCCCGGCTGACATCGTTGGCGCCCGCATCGGTACCAACCAAGCTCAGGACATACTTGTCCGACAGCTTCAGTCCATAGGGGCGCGCACCGTCAAGTCCGACGTGTCCACCATGCTCCTGCAGTTCAACTCGAATGCCATTGATATCGCTTACACAAGCCCGCTGCTCGTGGCTACGCTATGGAGCCAGTTCAAGCGCTCGGTTTCCCACATGTCGGCTTTCCAGATCTCGCCATTCTTCGGGGCTATTCTCATCAACAGGCGGTCATGGGACCGTATACCTGCCGATATCAAACCCGCTCTCATCGCGGCAGCCGAAAAGGTGGCGGCCGAGATTGCCGCAGAGGCAATTGCACTGGAGGACAACGCCATCGAAACGATGAGGCGCAACGGGCTTGATGTTCCGTTCATGTCCGCGGCAGACCATAAAACCTGGAATGACCTGTTTAGTGGCGAACGGATGAACCAGCTTCTGGCGGACTGGTTCTCCCCGGAATGGATCGAGACCATCTCTACCGCCGTCGACAAAGTCAGGGACTAGCCATCGATGCGTGCATTCCTTGCAGCGTTTTCTCGTTGGGCGGCAACAATCACCTTCATCGCCCTGGTGACGATATCGTTTCTGGATCTCCTCATGTCGCGACTGTTCTATCGTGGCTTCCCCGAAGCGCAGCGCTTGGTCGAACATGCGCTGCTTGCCCTGGCCTTCTTCGCGGCGTTGCGCGCGACCATAGAACGAACACATCTGGCCTTGAGTACCGGTTCCGGCGGAAAGATAACCTCGTTCAACAGGGGACTGGCCGACTCGATCGCCGTAGGCGTTAACGCACTCCTGTTCTGTGCTTCCCTGTCCCTCATGTTCGTCGGTTTCGAGCCAGGGACGAAGTTACTGGGCCTACCCATAGCGCTCTGGGTTTCGCCAATGGCGATCGGCTTCCTTCTCATGGCGATTGCTGGCATTGTCCTTTCTTCGGGGCTGGCACGGCTGGCGAGCATTATCAGCCTGGCCAGCGGCCTGTTCTTCGGTTCTACCGCCCTCCTGAATCTCGGCTACGCGGTTGGATTCATGCCGCCCGCCCTCGAGTCAATCGCGGGATTTGCGTTCAGCGTTGCGGGAACGGTACATCTCCCGCTCATCGTGGCACTTGCGGCCGCCGCTTTCTTCGGCGTCCCGCTGTATGCCGTGCTCTCGGGAGTGGCGGCCCTCCTGTTCCTTTCATCGGGTTCTGCGATAGAGCTGATACCCAGCGAGGCCTACAACCTCCTGCGTAACGCGTCCATGCCGGCGATTCCCCTTTTCACGATTGCAGGTTTCATACTGTCGGATTCCGGTGCAGGCAAGCGCCTGGTAGCCGTCTTCCGAGAGCTGTTCGGTTGGCTTCCGGGCGGCGAAGCATTCGCCGCGGTCTTGGTCTGCACGTTCTTTACGACCTTCACCGGCGCCAACGGCGTAACGATCCTGGCTCTCGGTGGAATTCTGGCCTACATTCTCGTGGGTTCGGGTGCCTATGACGAGGATTACGCCCATGGTTTGCTGACGGCTTCCTCATCGATAGGCTTGCTCTTCCCGCCGAGTATCGCCATCATCCTGTATGCTGTGAATGCCCAGTTCATGGTACAGGGCGAAGGTTCGTTCACGATTACCGATATGTT
>SPCK01000420.1 GCA_004525355.1 Spirochaetales bacterium | reverse complement strand
GAGGCCTTGCGGTTGACCGTGGACGAGGCAGACCTGGAACCGACCGTCGAATTGGAAATGCGCGCTCCAAGCATCAGCGTGGAGGCGAGCCGGGATCGCTCCAATCGGGCGGTCCTGGAGCTGGATATTCGGGGATTTCGCCTGAATGAAGCCGTCTTGGCACTCGAAAGGCAATTGGACGCGGCACTACTCGATAACCTGCACGGATTCTCGATAATCCATGGGACCGGCGAAGGCGTCTTGCAGCAGGGGGTTCGGGAAACCTTGGCCCGTCATCCCGGGGTCGCGGATTTCCACTATGCGCGGCCAGAGGAAGGCGGCTATGGCAAGACCGTGGTGAGTCTGGGCTGATTCGCAACCCAGTCCGTCAACCTCCAACGTCAACCCATTCCAGTCCCTGACCGTCGGAGATGTCGCGCGCGGCCTTTCGGCCGAGTACTACGGGCAGGAGCGCTGGTACCAGGCCCGGACGAAGGATTTTCTCGGTACGAAGGACGGCGACATTTTCCTCGGTGAGCGTCTCACCTTCCCGTATCGCCCGGCTGGCGTGCAGCGAGCGATTCGTGCGCATATAGTTGGCAGCCTCGCTAGGCGCCAGTCGTTTGCATCCGTCCCCGAGGACGGCCTCTACGGTTTCAGCTCCGTATTCGGCCGTGATCGCCTCTATCGTGGCGGCGCTTCCGGCTTCGGAAGCCGCTCGTATGGCTGTGCACATACGGGAAAACCCTGCCGGAGGCAAGGCTATAGGATCGTCAAGTCCATCGTCGTCACGCGACAGGCAGATATGTTTCTCGACAATGCAGGCTCCTGTCGCGATCGCCAGCGTGGGAATGAGCACGGGGTCCAAGGAGTGATCGGAGATTCCTGTCGCGATTCCCAGTAGCGCGGACAACAGGGGCAGGATGCGAAGGTTGTAGTCCCGGGGCGGGGCGGGGTAGGCGGTTACGCAGTGAAGCAGAGCCAGTCTACCGTCGGCCGCACGTCCGTACACGTCGGGGCTCGTCTGCCTGAATGTTTCGACTGCCAGCTCGATGTCTCCCAAGAGCGATACGCCGGTCGAAAGGATCGTCGGAAGATCACAGGAAGCCACTACCCGGAGTAAAGGAAGATGGTTCAACTCGGGACTGGCCACCTTCATGGCCTCGACGCCCAATTCAATCAATTCCCGAGCGCTCCTCGTACCGAACGGCGTGCAGAGGAACAGGAGCCCGTGGCGCCGTGCGGCCTCCTGCATCCGGGCAAGGAATTCAGGATTGGTTTCAAGTGATCTGAAACGCTCGTACAGCGCGACGGGCCCGCCCGGGAGGGGTACGAATCCCGTCTCGGGATGTATGATTTCGTTTGCGTACACATGTTGGAACTTGACGCAACCGGCGCCGGATTCGGCTGCCGCTCCGATCAATTCTTCGCCTTTCGCGATACTGCCGCCATGGGCTGTACCGATTTCGGCGATTATAAGCGGAGTTCCGGAGGTATATTCCCGGCCAGAGACAGTAAAATGGTAATCCGACATGGTGTCCTTTTCTGCAGTCGACGAAATACTCTCGACAATCCATCCGCCATACTATAGAATTATCGGCATCGATAGTCATCGAGGAGAAGCGCCATGAAGCAGTTGTTCTGTGATGTCTGCAAAAAGGAAGTAATCGATCCGATTCCCGGGAGAACGTTCTTTTATTTCCGCGAGTACGATCTGTGCGAGCCATGCAAGGACGACCTTGAAGCATCCGTCAAGGCGGCGGTACTCACCAAGAAGCCCTTTGATTTTGCCTGGTTCGACAAAATGCGGAGCGAGATCGTTCTGAACGGCGTCAAGAACAGCAAAATAGCCGGATCAAAGCGTTCCCGCTAACATCGGGAAGCTCCATGGCGTAGGACAAACAGCCATGGAGCTTCCGAATACACCATGCGAATCCTGTCTTTTTTCGCAGTCCTTCCCGTTTCTTCCTTATCGTTGACAGCTGAGAGCGGCTTATGCTATCTTCACGGGCGAAATAATCTCGAACGGTTACAGGCGTTGCATGCGAGCGCCGGACGCGGTTCGCGCCGATTCTATCGCTGGCCCGCGCTGAATTCCAAAACAGGGCACGCTTACCGAACGACCCCGTAGATACCGCAATTCCTAAGGAGACGCTATGTCAGGCCATAGTAAATGGGCGACCATCAAGCACAAGAAGGGCGCTGCCGACGCCAAGCGCGGCCAGATGTTCACCAAGCTCATCAAAGAGATCTCGATCGCAGCGCGAATGGGTGGCGGCGAACCCGATTCGAACGCGCGTTTGCGCACCGCTATTCTCAAGGCCCGCGCCGCCAACATGCCCAAGGACAATATCGACCGAGCCATCAAGAAGGGCACCGGCGAACTCGGCGGAGCCACCTATGAGGAGCTTGTGTACGAGGCGTATGCCCCGGGCGGCATTGCCATCCTGATTGAAGTGCTTACGGACAACAAGAATCGCGCCGCAGCCGAGGTTCGAAACCTGCTTACCCGCGCTGGCGGGTCGCTGGCCACCTCCAACGCCGTCATCCGGCTCTTC
>SPCK01000277.1 GCA_004525355.1 Spirochaetales bacterium | reverse complement strand
CCATGATCTGCATGCCCAGGCAGATGCCGAAGTATGGCATGCCATTCTCCCGGGCCCAACGAGCCGCGGCTACCATACCGTTGATGCCACGTTGGCCAAAACCGCCGGGTACCAGGAGCCCGTCCACCCCGGATAGCAGGGTGCCATGGTCGGTTTCCGGCTCCTCGAACTTGCTCGAGTCGATCCGCACTATTTCCACACCGGCGTCATTGGCGATTCCGCCGTGGAATAGCGCCTCCCATACGGACTTGTACGCGTCATGCAGCTCCATGTACTTTCCCACGACGCCGATTCGTACCCGTCGCTTGGGTTCGCGGATCTTGCGAACCACGTCTTTCCAGGCGCGCAGGTCAGCGTGCCGGCTTTCAACGTTCATTTTCTTGAGCAGGAACTGGTCCAGCCCCTGTTCGCTGAACACCAGCGGGATCTCGTAGATGGAGGTGGTCACGTTGTGCGCCGAAATGATGCCTTCGTACTCGACGTTGGTAAAAGCGGCCAGTTTACGCCTGAGCGACTCGTCCAGGCCCTGTTCCGACCGGCAGACCAACACGTCGGGCTGGATACCGACTTCCTGCAGTTCCTTGACGGAATGCTGGGTCGGCTTGGTTTTCATCTCGCCGCCCGCCACCTCGGGGACCAGGGTTACGTGCACACTGACCGCGTTGGTCCTGCCCTCTTCGTGGATGATCTGGCGAGCCGCCTCGAGGAACGGGATGCTTTCCATGTCGCCGACGGTGCCGCCGATCTCGACGATGGTCACGTCGACATCGGACTCTTTTCCCACCGCCAGGATCCTGGCTTTGATCTCGTCGGTAATGTGCGGAACTACCTGGACAGTGCGACCCAGGAAACGGCCTTCGCGTTCCTTGTTGATGACGTCCCGATAGATCTGGCCAGTGGTGATGGAATTTACCCTTGAGATGGGCGCGTTGGTAAACCGGGCGTAGTTGCCCAGGTCAAGGTCAGTCTCGGCGCCGTCGTCTGTGACGTATACTTCACCGTGCTGGTAGGGGTTCATCGTTCCCGCGTCCACGTTCAGGTACGGGTCGATCTTCATCATACGGACGCATAGTCCGCGAGCCTCGAGGAGGGTTCCTATCGACGATGCCGATATGCCCTTTCCCAACGACGAACATACGCCGCCTGTCACGAAGATAAGCTTCTTCATGGGAGATCATTATCCGTTACGGCAGGGCTCAGGGTCAAGCGGTCCGGACACGGGAACTGTCGTCCGCACACGTCGTCCTTGCCGTTCCCGGGCGTCAATCTCCCCTCAGAAGCGCAACCACGTCAGCCGCGTTCTGGGCCGATACGAGCGCTGAGCACAATGCCTTGGAACGGGACAGCCGCGCGATTTCCGCCAGAGCCTCGATATGCGGCCCGGCCTTGTCAGGAGGCGCCGCCATCAGGAAGAATAATTTGGAAGGCTTGCCGTCCGCCGCCTCGAAATCGATGCCCGCCGGTGCTATGCCGATGGCAAGTGCCAGGTCGCGCACCGCGTTTGTCTTGCCGTGCGGCACGGCGATACCGTCGGCCAGGCCTGTGCTTCCCAGGGTCTCGCGCAATCGGACCGCCTTGTACAGAGTCTCGACGTCGCTGACCTTGCCGGTCGACGCCAATACGTCGACCAACTCGCGGATGACGCCCTCCTTGTCGAAAGACTCCAGCGGAACTTTGACCGCCTGTTCTTCTATCAGCTCGATGAGAGCCATATCTACCGCCTTTCCAAGGGCTTGATCAGCAACCAAGAAGGTCCGTTCTGCCCTGAACTGTATTTGATATCGATCCGTGCCGTCAGCGATCCGACGACCGAACGCAGATGTCTAGTTCGCGCCATTAAAAAAGCTCTTCATAAAGTTCCTCGATCCGCTCTTCGTCGCGGGCGATGAGGACCGAACAATCCACGGTGCGCATTGCCATTTCCGCTTCGTCGTACAGGGCGTCCCTCCTGCTGCGTATGCGCGGCGGAGGTCCCATGACGAGCAGGTCGATACGCAATTCAGCGACCTTTTCCTTGATGGCGGCGGCTACCGAGCCACTGGCGCTTTGACCTACGACGGTGACGCCCTTGCGCCTGCCCATCTCCACGGCGTGGTTCAGGTAGCGCGAGCCATCGTCGGCGAGTTCGCGCCGGTATTCCTCGCGCTCGGACTCCAGAAAGATATGCGACTGGACGAGATCGGAGAGCGCCCGCGTGTTCAGTACCGACAGGGCGTGCAGTTCTGCCCCGAATCTTGAGGCCAGAACAACCGCGAACCGGGCGGCGAGTATCGATCCTTCCGATCCGTCGACATACACCATCATGCTTTCAATGGGTTTCGTCATCGAGCTTGAACCTCCCCCTCAGCCGCGGCCAGTCGGTTCTTGACCATCTTCATGAGAACGAACATATCCCGTTCGTTCTCTTCAAGCCTGTTCCGTATATGTGCTATCGTTTCTTCGAGGTCGGGAATCGCCACTTTTTCCAGGGCATTTACCTTGCGTATCGTCTTGCGGACTTCCGACGCGAGCCGCATGATGGACACTTTGAGTTCGGCGAAGCGGCCCATGAGGCCAAGGGCATCGCGGAAGCCCTTTACCGCCAGGTCGACGCGAAAGTCGGTGCCCAGGGCGCTATAGTAGGGGGCGCGCTCCGCGAATGTCGTTTCGACAACAGGCAGGGAAACGCCCATCACCTTACGCGCTTTCATTCGGATCGAAGCCTCCATATTGATAGCCCCGGACAGGGACAGCACCTTGAGCTTGCCCATGGCCAGGGTAGCATCCTCCAGCGTCTCGAAGGCCTTGGCCAGTGCTTCGTCCACATTCTTCTCGTACGTGGCGGCCTGGTCGACGAGGGTCATCAGTTCCGCCACCAAGATGCTGCGCTTCTGGTCAAGAAGCTCATGCCCAAGCGTAGCGAAGGACAATTCTTCCTTTATCCTCAGTAGGTTGGTCTTGGTAGGCGGGACATTTCTCACGGTATTACCTCTCCGGCATACCAGGTCGATAGTTCTTCCTCAGTCACCCGGTGCAGTTCCTCGGCCGGCAGACGCCTAAGCGCTTCCCAACCGAGATCAAGCGTTTGTTCCATGGAGCGATCTTCGTCCATACCCTGATTGATGAAATTTTTCTCAAAAAATCCCCCGAAATCCAGGTATTGCCGGTCCAGGGGCGTCAATTCTTCCTCTCCGATGACCGAGGCCAGGTTCCTGGCGTCCTTGACGTAACTATAGGCCGCGAACAGCTGGCTTGCCAGGTGGGGATGATCCGCCCTCGTCATACCCTCACCGATGCCGTCCTTCATCAGGCGCGACAGCGAAGGCAAGCCGGCGACGGGGGGATACAGGCCGCGACCGGCCATGTCGCGCTCGAATACGATCTGCCCCTCGGTGATGTAACCGGTCAGGTCGGGTATCGGGTGCGATATGTCGTCGTTGGGCATGGTCAGGATGGGCAGCTGGGTGATTGAACCCGGCAGGCCTTTGATCATGCCCGAGCGTTCATACAGCTCGGCCAAGTCAGAGTAGAGATACCCGGGATAGCCCTTGCGCGAGGGAATCTCACCGCGGATCGTCGAAATCTCGCGAAGCGATTCGCAATAGTTGGACATGTCTGTCATGATGACCAAAACGTGCATGCCCTTGTCGAAAGCCAAGTGCTCGGCCAGCGTCAAGGCTACGCGCGGCGTGATGATGCGCTCGATGGATGGATCGTCGGCCAATGACAGGAACAGTGCTACGTTGCCCAAAGCCCCGGTTTCTTCAAAAGAGTGCACGAAGAAGCGCGCCACGTCATGCTTGACGCCCATGGCGGCGAACACCACGGCAAAGTCGGACTTGCTGCCACGAATCTTGGCCTG
>SPCK01000231.1 GCA_004525355.1 Spirochaetales bacterium | reverse complement strand
CTCACTTCAACACTGCGCCTCGACTATCCCCTGCCACATTGTTTTGCTTGCCTATGTCTCACACCGGGTCTAAACTACATGGGGTTCTCGCCTTTTCTACGTGGATAGACTACCGTATATAATTCCAAGGAGGAATTTATATGAAGAGAATAACGTTTACCATATTGTCGCTCATTGTTTTTTTTGCTCTCGCTTCCTGCGGAGCTCCCAGGCAGACTTTCATCAACATCGCTTCCGGCGGAACCGGCGGAACCTATTATCCGCTCGCGGGAGCCATGGCCAACATCTGGCAAGACAACATCAGGGGTTTGAATGCATCGGCCCAGACGACCGGTGCCTCGGTCACCAACGTCAACCTCCTGCGCGAGGGCAAGGCAGACGTCATTTTCGTTCAGAATGATATTGCCTTTTACGCGATCAACGGACTCGAAATGTTCAAGGACCAGGCCATCCCCGAACTCCGCGGCATGGTTACCCTTTATCCCGAGACCTGCCAACTCATTGTGCTTTCCAATTCCGGCATTACGACCGTCGCCGATCTTCGTGGCAAGAAAGTCGCCGTGGGCGCCGCGGGTTCAGGCGTCGAGGCAAATGCCCGCCAGATCATGGCTGCCGCCGGCCTGACCTACGCTGATATCCTGGTCCAGTACCTGAATTTCAACGAAGCCTCCAGCAACCTCAAGAATGGCAATATCGATGCTGCCTTCCTGACCGCTGGCCACCCGACCGCTGCCGTGCAAGATATCTCCGCCACCAAGTCCATCAAAATCATCCCAATCGGGGCGGACCTGGCCGGGAAGCTGATCAGCCTGTATCCCTTCTATACCAGGACCGTCATTCCCGCCGGCACCTATAGCGGCATCGACATGGATGTCCAGACCGTGGCGGTCAAGGCCATGCTGGCTGTATCCACCAAGCTTGATTCCGGTACGATAGAGAAAATGCTCCAGACACTGTTCGCCAACAATGACAGGCTGTCCGCCGCCCACAAGGCCGGAGCGCTGGTTACCCTCAAGACCGCACGGGATGGTATGTCCCTGCCCTTGCACCCCGGTGCGGAAAAATATTACGGAAAAGCTAAATAGCCCAGGACCCGCGACCCTCCCCCGGAGGCCTACCGACCTTCGGGTGCGAGCAAAAGCGGGTAGGCACCAAGGGGCTCGCTTCGCCATTCTTTGCGCCTGGACGCCATCGTACCTTTTCTTATGAGGTCATTCAAACGCATCTGTATATCGATCCTGATCCTCATGGCAGCTTTTGCCTATCGTACTACAGGTCGTTTTCTGCGCATCACGGCGGAGGACGGCAGGCCGATAGCGACAATACCCGCGAAGAACGGTTTCGATCTGAGTTTCATTCATTCCATAAACCTCTCACCCGTGGATGAGGAGTTTACCATGAGAAAAAACGGTATTCTCGTCCTTGACAAGGTTTCTTTCGACCAATTCGGGACAGGGATGCCGACCAGCAAAGAAGATGGCGTACGCTTCGAGGGCGGCCGCTACGTTACCAAGCCAGCCAGGCGTTTCAAAGAGATCCCCGTGAGGGTATCGCCGGTTCCGGGACACGAATTGCGGATCGATGGCAGGAGGTACGCTCTTACGCGTTGGGCTCCGCCGAGCGGACTATTGCTTTTCATCGCGGCGCCAGGTTACGACCGGATGGCGCCATAAGAGACGCAGGAGGCATCGAGACAGCGGGCGAAAACGAAAATAAATCTCCTGGTCGGAATCTTATCCGGAGCTGGTGAAAAAGTTCGTAAAAAATGGCGTACTATCACCTTGAAAGCTTTTTGATTCCTGACCGGCGGGCTGTCCCGCCGGCCTTTTCTTTTTCAGCCGACTTGTGCTATAGTCCGGCCCATGCCCGGCATCTTTGACGTGATTTATGAAGACGGTGAACTAGTTATCGTCAACAAACTTGCTGCCATCCCCGTCATGCCCGACAAGAGTGGCGATGAATCTCTAAGGGATTTCGTCGCCGAATTGCGGCCGGGAAAATTCGTCGAACCGGTGCATCGCCTGGATCGCCGAACCAGTGGAGCGGTAGCTTTTGCCAAAAGCAAACATTGCCTTGCATACCTGTCGGAGGCTTTCCGGGAGCGGCGGGTCCTGAAGACCTATTGGGCCGTCACGGAACAACAACCGGAGTCTACTTCGGGTACGCTGGTTCATCGATTGGTTCATGACACACGCAGGAACATCTCCAAGGCCGTACCTTCAAGCCAGACTGAAAAAGGCAATCTTGCCGAGCTTTCCTACGAATTGCTGGCCAGGAGTGAGCGCTACTTCCTGCTTGAAATCAGCCCGTTGACAGGAAGAACCCACCAGATTCGGGCTCAATTATCCGCGGCGGGCATGCCGGTGCGCGGGGATCTTAAATATGGCGCCCGGCGCTCGACCCACAATGGCCTGATAATGCTCCATGCCAGGAAACTGGCCTTCGATCTATCAGGTAACAAGCACGTCGAAGTGACTGCCAACCCGCCGTCGGACGAGCCGCTGTGGGCGGTGTTTACCGAACCGACGCTCAACTGACGGTTCAATCGGAGAACCTACGCCTTCCATCGAGCCCGTGCTATCCTGGGAGTAAGCTCCGCCACCGCTCGCCTGTATTCAGAACACCTGAGGTACCCTGGCCTGGTCAATGCCCGCGGGCAGGTTCAAGTCCGTCCACCGGACGAACGCGGGTCTACCATTGCCGTTTGGCTCGACTGACAGATGATATACGCAACAATTCCCCGTGGGCAGTAACGGCATCCAAGATCCACACCCGAAGGTAACCCGGACAAGCCACTGAATCATCCCTCCGTGAGTGACAACCAGTACGTTGCCGCCGGAATCGGCAGCGGACGCCCTGAGCAGCTCCCATACGGACCGGGCCCTCCCTTCCAGGCTGATTGAACTCTCCGCTCCGGTCACACCGTCCCAACTGAGGTAGGAAAAACGTTCATGGTCCTCGGGATGCCGCTCTCGTATTTCCAGGATATTCAGTCCTGAAAAGCGTCCGGTATCCAGCTCCATAAGCAGCGGCTCTTGTATCGGATCAGGCAAGCCCGCTTTACGACATACGATGGCGGCAGTCTCGGCTGCGCGCTCAAGTGGCGACGCGAAAACGCGTGTGATGCCCCTATCCGCGAACCAGGCTCCTGCGGCAGCGGCCTGCATTCGTCCGTTTTCGTTCAGAGGGTAATCAGACAGGCCCTGGATACGGCCGCTGGCATTCGCCTCGCTCTCGCCGTGCCGAAGGATATAAAAATCGACAGGCCTTGGTAAGGCTGCAAAAAAATGGCCGCCTATGGCATCGCGTTCATTCATGGAGGTCGAGTATAGCCTCTCGATCGAGGCACAGGCAAGCTTGGCGCGCAGCAGGGCGAGGAAGAACTTTTTGAGGCGGTGCTTTCAACACGTTCAAAGTGCCGCTATGGCGATGCAATCCGAAAGCTTGCGAGCATAACGAAACTTGTTGGATTACCATGAGATTATTTCAGCAACTTGGTGGCCTGTACCCGGGAACGCTTGCCGTGCCTTCGGACTATCGATATATTGGAGATTCCACAGGGCGGAGTGTACTTGCGACCCTGCGACATACCCTGCAGTCCACAAACACGGCGGCATCATGAAAGACCTGACGAGGGGCAACGAAACGACAGCCCTCATTTCATTCGCTATTCCCATGCTCATAGGAAATGTATTCCAGCAGTTCTATACGATGGTAGACAGCATCATCGTCGGGAATTTCGTAGGTACCGAAGCGCTGGCCGCAGTGGGGACGGCCTTTCCGGTCATCTTCCTGATGATCGCTCTCATCAATGGTCTCACGATGGGTACGATGGTCCTGGTCGCGCAGTATTTCGGCGCCAAGGATTTCCGTAAAGTAAGGGCCGCGGTCGACAGCGGCTACATCGTCCTCTTCTGGGCGGGACTGGCCATGTCCATCGTGGGCGTCCTGTCCACCGACGCGATCCTGAGGCTTCTCAACGTTCCCGCCGACGTCTTTGCCGAAGCCTCGACCTACTTGCGGATCATCTTCTCGGGATTGCTGGCGATGTTCGGTTACAATGCGATCTCCGCGATTTTAAGGGGACTGGGCGATTCCAAGACGCCCCTGTACATCCTGATCGTCTCCAGCCTGGTCAACGTGGCGCTCGACCTTCTGTTTGTCGTGGTATTCCATTGGGGCGTCGCAGGCGTGGCCTGGGCGACCGTCATCTCCCAGGGTTTTTCATTCATCGGCGGCATGGTCTACCTGAACGCGCGAAACGAATATGTGCGCCTGAACCTCAAGACGCTCAGGCTCGACCGGGAAATATTCATACAAAGCATTAGAATCGGCCTGCCGACCGGCATCCAGCAAACCATGGTATCCGTCGG
>SPCK01000303.1 GCA_004525355.1 Spirochaetales bacterium | reverse complement strand
GTT
This sequence comes from Spirochaetales bacterium, assembly GCA_004525355.1. Lineage (GTDB taxonomy): Bacteria > Spirochaetota > Spirochaetia > Treponematales > UBA12059 > UBA5200. Next base: position 3,461 of record SPCK01000303.1, on the reverse strand, counting down.
TCCTTGAGGCTCTCATACGAAATTTTCGCGGCTAATTCGTCCTGACGCACGGGCCAGTACCGATAGGACAGCTGAGTCCCGATGATCTGCTCGAGGGTCTCGTCCTCGAAATTCACGGGGCCGCGGATCCGGAGCTTGGTGCCGGGGATGTAGATAGGCGTGAACATGGGAAAGCCCATGATGTGATCCCAGTGCGTGTGGGTGATGAAGATGTCCGCATTTATCGGGCCGTTCTTCAGGTCGTTGCGTACCAGCCAGTCTCCAAGCCCGCGTATGCCGGAACCGGCGTCTATTACGATCAGCCGCTTGCCACATCGAACCTCGATGCAGGCCGTATTGCCGCCGAAAACGACGGTATCCGGGCCCGGAACGGGCATGGACCCGCGATCACCCCAAATCTTGACGGTAAACATGACACGGACCTTTCAGCGGGTTTCGGCCATCCGGCCGTCAGGCCCGCAGCTTGAGGAATACGGAGGCTTTTTCGATCTCGGCTGCCACCGCGGCATCGATCTCCTCCAGCCAAGCCTTGGGAACCCCGAGTCGCTCGTATATGTCGGGAGGGAGTTTGTCAGGATAGAGGCAGCCCGAGAACCCGATTCCTTCGCGGCTGGCATAGTAGTCAGCCACCGCGATCGCAAGCACGATGTCCTCACTCTTGCCTTCATACTGGGAAACTTCGTGATGAAAGCGGATAGCGTCGGCGATCGGCCCATCCAGGTGCCAGGCTTCGCCTATCATGGCGCCGGCCTCGGCATGGTCCAAGTCCATGGATCGTTTCTCAGCCAGGAACAGGGGAATGCGTTCGCGGTCGGCCAGGCCCATGGCGCGCACGTATTCGTCGGACAGGACGTTGTTCATTGGAATCTTACCGATATCGTGCAGGAGGCCGGCAGCGAAGAACTCATCGAGTCGCTGGGTCCCGACGCCCTTCTTCTTGGCCAGCATCTTGGCCACCACGCCGACGCAGAGCGAATGTCGCCAGAAACCTTCCATGTTGAGAGCCCTGAATCCCGCCTTGTCCGCCAGGCGATCCAGGACCGCCGTACTCAGAGCCAGATTTTTGACCGTATTCACGCCGAGCATGATGATGGCCCGCACCAGGCTGGTCACCTGGTTCTGTAAACCGTAGTAAGCCGAGTTGATCAGCTTGAGCACCTTGCCCATCAGTACGGGATCCAGGGAAATCACACGATCCAGGTCCACCGGGCTGGTCTTGGGATTGTTGCAGACTTCGAGAACCTTTGCCACCGTGGTCGGCAGGCTCGGCATCGTCATGATGTATTTGCGTACCTTGCGCATGCTTTCGCTGTCACTTGAGGGCATCGTGCTTCTCCCGGCGCATGAATTGAAGGAGCTTGGTGAGCCGGGATGAAACGGCCACACCATAAATTTCCGTTGGGAGGTCGTCTTCCGCCCTCGGTTTCGTCACGTATTCGATGATGCGGTCGAGCTTTTGCTCGATGCCGCTTTCCACCAGGTCCTTGCGCTTCTCCCGGGGCAGACTCTTGCTCAAATCCTTGAGGTACATGAACAGCTTGGCGGCCTCCGGACCCAGCGGATCGACCCAATGGTCGGGTTTGGCAGCCGCGGGAGGCGTCGCTTCAGGAGAAGCCGCTTCCGCTGGCTCAGTTGCCGCTTCAGGGGTCTGCTCGGCCATTTTCGGTTCCCGGGCCGTTTCTTCTTCGGGGGATTCTTCCAGCATAACGGTTTCCTCGTCTTCGCCTGCGGGTTCGGACCAGACATCCTCGTCCTCCTCCTCGCTGACCAGCTCCAGTCCTTCTTCCGGCAATCCGGCTAGATCCTCGAGAAGTTCCGCGTCCTCATCCAAAGGAGTCTCTTCCCCGCCCTCCGGCTGTTCGCCGGATTCGCCGCCCAAGTCCGGCTCCTCGATATACTCGGGGATGGGTTCCTCCGCCGGAATGGATTCTTCGGCAGCGGTCTCATCCTGCAGTATCGCGTCCGATTCTTCGATGTATTCGGGCGCTTCCTCGTCAACGGCCGATTCCTCAGCCTCGAATTCAGGCTGGGAAAGATCCATGGGCTCGAGCGACGGCAGCCGGTCCCTTTTGGGCTTGCGTTGCGGATACGGTGGATAGGGTGGATACGGCGGGTATGTCGAAGGCGGCATGACCATAGGTTGCATCGGAGCCTGCTGACCCTGGAGATATGGCATTTGCTGTGGCATCGCTTGCGGAGCCTGTTGGGGTTGCTGTAGCGGCATCTGCTGTTGCGGCGCTTGCGGTTGCTGGGGCTGCTGGCTGAACCCAGAACCATCCGGATACTGTTGTCCAACCTGATTTTCCGGTCTGGGCGACGATGCCGGTGCCTCCTGGCGAGCCTCTTGGCGCGCCTCTGGATAATCAGGCTCGGACTGCCCTGACGAACGGGGGGAGGCACCCGAACCGCCGAGCGCGGGCCCGTCGGCATACAGCTCCTCGCCTCGTAAAAGCTCGTCGATTCGGGGAGTCTCGTCCTCATCCTCGGCTAGCAGTGCTTCATCGGGTAGCTCTTCGGCATCCAGCGGTTCCTCTCTATCGTCCAGGAAGAGGATTTCCTCCTCCTCGTCCACCGCTATCGTCCCAGGTGTCATGAGGCCGAGCAAGGCCTCGGTCTCGGCGTCAAGTCCTTCGTCAGTCCCGCTGTCTTCTCGTGCCGCCTCCGACCGGAGGGAATCCCGCAGAACGGCGATATTCCTTTCCCAGGCGTCATGCATATCGCCGGAATAAACCTTTACCGCGTGTTCGTATGCCTTGATTGAATCTTCCAGGCCGTCAAGATCCTCAGTCCGGCCGCGTCCGCCGCGAAGGTTGACCAACCGGCCGGCGAGATCCACGGCGGACTGCTTGTCGCCCATGGCCTGGTACGCAACCGACAGTTCCAGCATGGCCTCGGCGTCGTCCGGCTTGTCCGCCAGCACTTCCTTGAGTATCTGGGCGGAATGCGCCCAATCGCCCTTGAGACCGTACGCCCGGGCCAGTTCCACCCGGGCTCCGTAGTCCTTGGGTCGGGAAACCAAATATTCCTCGAGTTCGGTTATCGCCGCGTCAATATTGCCGGCCTCCCGGTGAAGGCGAGCCAGCTCGACCTTGAAAGATGCCTGACGGGGATCCAGCCGTACGATCTTCTTGTATACGTCGCGGGCTTTGTCGTTCTTGCCTGCGCTCTGTAGAAGGATGCCGTACAGCTTCAATGCTTCGATATTGTTGGGGGATCTGCGCAGAACCTCGACGATACTTTCCATTGCTTGATCAAGGTGTCCAAGGACGCGATAGAGCTTGGCCAGCTGCACCCTGAGTCCGTCGTTGTCCGGCATAAGATCGACCAGCGCCCGAATCTCGTCGACCGCCTCGGCATAACGCCCGGTATTTTCCAATACGTTCTGGATGTTTACCGCAGCCGTCAAGAACGATGGGTCGGCCTCGAGGGCTTTGCGGAACCAGCGGATGGCTTCATCGGGC
>SPCK01000298.1 GCA_004525355.1 Spirochaetales bacterium | reverse complement strand
TTCGCCCGCCCGTTTTCGTCGGTCCGTAGCGGTTCCCTGGTAGCCGGGTCGATCCAGCCCGGGTATCCGGTGCCGTCCCAGTTCTCGTGATGGGTCAGGGCCACTTCGGCGGCCACCGTATCGAAATCGGAAAGGGGATCGTCAAACAGCCGGGCACCGGCGCAGGCGTGCGTCTGCATGATGACATATTCTTCCGGCGTAAAGCGCGCCGGTTTCTTGAGGATCAGGTCCGATATCGCCACCTTGCCGACGTCGTGAAGCATCGCGGCCAGCTTGAAGATATCCTTTTCCTTGTCGATGGTCTTCTGGTCGAGCCCCCGCTTGTATGCCCAGCGCTCGTACATTTCAACCGAGTAGCTGGCCACGCGGTTGACGTGGGCGTTCGTTTCCTTGGGATCCCTCATCTCCGCCATGCGGATCATCCGCATGATCATTGAACGGGTCATGTAGGCGTTCTGCAGGACCACTGTGGCATTTGACGCAAAGTGGGTAACCAGCACCTCGTCATTGGCGGAGAAAGCCCTGACTGAACCGTCAACGTCAAGGGCATTGATGATCTGGATGACGCCCAGGATCTTGTTGTTCTGGGTCTTGAGGGGAACGGTAAGCATGGAAGTGGTCTTGTAGCCTGACTTCTCATCGTACTCGGTGTTGTAGCTGTACGGGGCGCTCTTCCTGATGCGGTAAACATCCTTGATATTGACAAGTTCTCCGGTCATGGCTACATACCCAGAGATGGTCTGCATGTTCACCGGTATGGAAAAATGGGGATAGGCCTGTTTCTCGCCCCTGGGCAGGAGTTTCTGCTTGGTGTCGTTGTGGGCAAACTTGATCGAGATGACGTCGTTTTCCTTGACGTAAATCGAACCTGCGTCTGCATTCACCACCCGGCGGGCCTCAAGAAGAACCCGGTCGAGCAACAAGTCGTAATCGCGTATCTTGTTGAGTTCCGAATCGATCCGAAGAATCTGCTGCGCACGCTCTATCTCCATCGACACCGGGTAAGCCTCCTGTGCGCTGCTGCGCGAAAATTTTTTCGCCCTGCCAAAGATGCTAGTATAGACCGCAGTACTGGACTACGCAAATTTATTGCAATAACATTTTTGACTATTAGTTCATCCAAAAATGCTCTCACTATTGAAGAAGCCACTGCAAGCGAGCACCGAGGAGATAGTATCATAGAAACTATATTGGAGACAGGAGTGTTCAGGAATTCAGGCAGAAGCTGAGTTACCCGCTCAATTTTCTTCTGGCGGTTCGAGGTTGATCGAGAACGCCGTTTCGATGATCAGCTTGATGAATGAAAGTACATCCTTTTCGGACAGCGGCAGACCCGCCATGCGCGACAGGCGTATCGTGTCCATGCTTCCAAGGAAAAATACCGACAGGGCCGTTACCGCCTGCCTGGGTGACAGCGACACGGCCAAGCCGCGCTCCTTCGCCAGATCGTTGACCACGGCGCCGATCAGTCGGGCAAGGCGCTCAAGTTTGTCATCCAGACTGGTAAAGCGCAGACCCTCCGACAGGAACAGGGAAACCAGATCCACATCCTTGAACAGCAGGGGCAGGAACCTGTACAGGATCAGGGACATGCGCCTGGCTGCGGAGGGCTCGGCCGCGCAGGCCGCCTCGAGTGAATCGTGAAAATCCGACCAGCCTTCCTCGATGGCCGCCTTGATGATGGCGTCCTTGTTGTTGAAATAGGTATATACCGAACCGACGGGCAGATCGATTCCCTTTACGATATCCTGAACGCTGGTGTCGTGAAAGCCGCGCTGGGCGAACAGGCGCTTCGCTTCGGCGAGGATAACCTGGCGCTTTCCCTCGTCGCGTTCCCTGGCCACGGTCAATCCCCGGCGGGACGGAAGACGCCCCGCTGGAAGTCCTTGCGCACGTCATCCCAGGAATAAGACCTGCCGTTCATGGCGATATATACCCCCGGCGGCAGCAACCTCGCGGCCATGAACGCCAATCCGAGGTTGAACAGGGCGTCGGACCCTGCAAAATTGAATGGTACCATCGCACCAGTCAGCACGATGACCTTGTCCAGGCCGGCCTTTCCCAGATATCTGGCAGTCTCCGGCATTCGATCGGTGCCGTGTGTTATGACGATGAGCCGTTCGGAGGCGGCGGAACAGACCTGCAGGATGGTAGCGCGGTGGTCGTCGGTCATCTGCAGGCTGTCGATCAATTGTATGAGCTCGAGTTCCACCGGGGATGTTATGCGAACCTGGCGTATGATTTCCGGCAGGTGCGAATCGCGGAAGGTCAACTCGCCCTTGATCTCGTCATAGTGCTTGTCGAAGGTGCCGCCGGTTATTATCAGGCGTACGGGGTCGTCATTCATGAGCGTCTCCTAGGATAGGGCCCAAGTATCCTTGTATATGTGCCTTTTGACAAGGTCAGGCAATGGGCGCGATAATGCCAGCGCGAAACTTCGAGCAGCTCGCCGTTCTAAACAGCCTTCAGACAAGGAGCACATGCAATGATACATGCGATCGGGGATGACGCCCCCTCCATCCATCGGACTGCCTTCGTCGCCTGGAACGCCGAGGTAGCCGGCAAGGTATCCATGGCCGAGGGATCTTCGGTCTGGTTCGGCGCGGTCCTGCGGGGCGACGTCGCATCCATCACGATAGGAAAGGATTCCAACTTGCAGGATGGGACCGTGGTTCACGTGGACGACGGAGTACCCTGCACGATCGGCGCAGGTGTAACGGTAGGACACCGAGCGCTACTCCATGGATGCGCCGTCGGCGACGGCTGCCTGATCGGCATGGGTGCCATAGTGTTGAACGGCGCCGAAATTGGCGCGGAGTCCATAGTGGGCGCTGGCGCCCTGGTCACCCAGGGCAAGAAATTCCCGCCGCGATCATTGATCCTCGGTAGCCCTGCGCGGGCGATCCGGATCATAGGGGACGACGACGCGGCGCACATGAGGGAAAACGCCGCCCACTATGTCGAACTGGCGAGCCATACAGGAACCTACCGACGCATGGACGAGATCTCCGGCAAATAGTTCGGCAGCGGCCCTCATCCCCAGAGATTCGCAGACACAGCTTGAAGGTGTGGGCACTTGTCGCTATTGTTGTACCATGGCTGACGAAGCATCGATATTCGGGAAGAAGGTGATCTTCCTCAACCCCCATTCGGTCCTTGACGAGGTTATCCATATCTTGGCCGCCTCTGAATTCGAGGTGTACACCACTACGGACCAAGCCAAGCTCGCCCGGTACCTGAAAAAGAATCGAAACTGCCTGGTCTTCGTCAATATCGACGAAGGGGATAACGAACAGCTGTGGCGAACCTGGATTGCGTCCCTCCGCAAGGATATTCCCGTGGACGGGCCGGGTTTCGGCGTTCTGACAATGTTGCCGGATAACGAAAAGCGGGAAGCCTATCTGATGAACCTCGGCGTCGACTGTGGCTTTATCACCCTGAAACAAGGCACAAAACAGGCGGCGGAGACGCTCGTCAATATGCTCGAGGCGAACGAGGCCAGGGGCAGGCGGCGTTTCGTAC
>SPCK01000300.1 GCA_004525355.1 Spirochaetales bacterium | reverse complement strand
GAAAAGGTCCTGGCAAGATCCGAAGGCCGTGCGCCAAGGCTCTTGAGTACGGCGATCTCCTGCCTGCGCTCCAGCACAAGCGTCGTCAGGGCACTGGACACATTGACGGCCGCAACGGCTACCGTGACCGCCATGATAAGGAGGAGCATCGTCCTCGTGCTTGCCAGGGACTCGAAGAGATTCCGCTCAAGCTGTCGCCAGGAATATGCCGAAAAACCCGAAGGCAAAACCGCTTGCGAGGCTCGCAGCGCGCCGTCCGGATCGCCGAAGGGGTCGGAGCCCTTGACGCCAATAAACGTGCGGGATCCGTCCCGGGGCAGGATTCGAGCGGCAGCGTCCTGCCTGATGAACAACCACTGGGAATCGAGCTCCCGATACCCGGCGGATACGATGCCGCGAACGGTCAGTATGGAAATGCGCGGCAGCGGCTCACCGTCGCTTTTCCTGCGGACGGTAATGAGGTTCAGGATATCACCCGGGGCCAGTCGCAACTTGCGCGCGATGGCCGAACCGACCAACACATCGTTCGGGCCTGAAAAGGTAGAGATTCCCGCCTCGATTCGCAGGTAGGCCGCAGTGCCCGGATCGTCGAGAAAGCCTTGTTCGACCGCCCTGATCGCGGCGCCTTCACGAGCGCCGTTGGCGAAGGCCACTCCGACCGACTGGGTCTCCAACCATGCCCCGGTCAGTCCCTCGGCCCCGGCGAGCGATTGCCTGGCCGCTGCAAGGTCGGCGTTGGGTGCGTAGGGCACGACCTGGGCATGATAGGTGCCAAGCTCGATATAGCGCGCACTGATACCCTGTATCATGCCGTCGGCGACCTGCATGACTGTCAACAGGGGTATCAGACTCAGGCCGATGCTCAGCACGGCTCCGCGCAGGGCCTTCCTCGCCTGGTCCCGGTTACCTTTTACGTCCTCCCTGCCCGCAAGGAGGCGGGCTGCTATGAACAGTACCGGCGCGCTTTTCATGGCGATCCTATGACGCCGTCACGGAGGAAATAGCGATACGCGGCGCGTGCCGCCATGCGGGCGTCATGCGTAACGATCAGCAGCGTCGCTCCCCTGCCCTCGACAACGGAAAACAAGATGTCCTCCACAGCGCTCGCATTGGCCTCGTCGAGGCTGCCGGTCGGTTCGTCGGCCAGGATGATTTCCGGATTGTTGACCAGCGCCCGGGCAATGGCAACGCGCTGGCGTTCGCCGCCCGAAAGCTTGGACGGCGTATGGCCCAGGCGGTCACCCAAGCCGACGGCCTCCAGGAGCGGCAAAGCGCGAGCTTCGGCCTCGCGGCGGTCACCCAAGAGCATGAAGGCAGGTAGCATGACGTTCTCCAGCGCGCTGAAATCCTTCAGGAGGTAGTGGGACTGGAATACGAAACCGACGACCCGAGCGCGGAACGCGGCAAGATCATCCTCCCCCGCCCGCGAAAGATCCGTTTCGGCAACGGAAACCGATCCCGAACTGGGTCTGTCCAATCCACCAAGGATGGACAACAGCGTGCTTTTACCGCAACCGCTCGGGCCGGTTATCGAGGCGCTCGATCCGCGCAGCACATCCAGGTCGACGCCGCGAAGAATATGCAAGTCCTCGGCCTCGCTCGAGAAGACTTTGCATACTCCCCGGCAGACGATCACTGCATCATTCATTTCTCAGTACCTCCGAGGGCATGAAGGAGGTCAGGCGGGCGCTCGCCGCCCAGGCCGCCACCAGTGCGGACGACGCTCCCGCGAGAGTGATGAAAGCCGCTTCGGTGAAAAAAATCCGAACGGGCACATCGCCGATGTAGAACAGGTCCGGAGAGAAGAACCGGAAACCCGGCCCGTCGCCCATGAGACTCGACAGGAAGCCGAATACCGCTTCCATACCGGTAAACACGCCATTTACATTCACCGTGAGCAGCAGGCCTGCGCACAGGCCCAGGAAAGCTCCGCCCGTTCCCGCGACCAGGCCGTTCAGCAGGAATATCCGCCTGACCGAGGCATTTCCACCGCCGACGGCCTTGAGCACAGCGATCTCCTCCATCCTGATGAACACCGCCTTGCGCATCGCGTGGAAAATATTCACGCCGACTACGATGAAGATCAACCCGACGAGAGCCATCATCACGTTCTTTTCCATCCTGAGGGCACCGAAGAACGCACGATTATATGATCGCCAACTTTCAGCGGCTCCCTGCGGAATACCCGCGCCCGAAAGCCAACCGAGTGCGCGTACATCGTCGTAACGGTCCTTGAGCTTGACACCGACGATACGGTTCTCGCCTTCAGCCAGGATGCCCGCTCCCGATTCCGGCAGGAAGGCCAACGATATGTCGAAGTCGTAGTAGCCCGAATGGAAAACCCCGGTAACGACGAGATCCACCATGCCGGTTTCGACGCCGCGTTCCTCGTCGGCGCGTACGGCGAGAACGCTCAGTCTGTCGCCGACGACCAGATTGAGACGCCTCGCAAGCTCCGATCCGACGGACAGGCCGCCGCGATCTCCGAAGGCGCCGCTCCGGAACGGCAGGTTGGCCAGCGACGGATCGAGTATGAGGGCGTCGTCGGGCACGATCTTTATCCTGATTGCCTCGGTCCTGCCTTGCCGGTTCACGGCGAGAGTGCGAACGTCGCGAAACGGTATGACGGCCGCCACGCCCGGGATTGTCGACGCGATAGCCGCGGCATCCTGCCCTGCCTCGCGCTCGTACAAGCGGACGTGGTAGCTGTCCAACTCCAGAACCGCGTCGATGAACCCCATCTGGAATCCGTTCATGACGCCCAATATCACGATAAGCGCGGCGACGCCCACGCCGATGCCAGCGGCTGCAGGACCGAGCGACGGACCGGAATCCGCGCCTGCCCTGAACCAACGCCCCGCCACGAAACCGGTCCATGTCCGGCCGATCACGGAAAGCTCCTGCGCCGGATCACCTGCCCGTCGCGGATCAGTTCCTCGTCGACCTTCACGCCGTTCGCATATCGCACCCTGGCGAACAATACGCCATCGTCGAAAAATTCCTGGACGTAATCGCCCGCCGTTTCCCAGGTGGTTACCGAGAGGACGACACCGTCCCGCTCGACTCGAACCAGGGAAAGCGTGCCATCTTGCGTGTATTCTGAACTAGTCCGGATACCAGGCGAACCTTCCCGCCCCCGGCGTATCGAAAGCACGACCCTACCCTCCCCGTCGTATGTGAACGATTCAATCGACAAAAGCGTTTCTTTATGATATTGTGAATATTCTATCACATATCCAGAGAGGTTGTACGTCCGCTCCTCACGCAGTCCGGTTTCCGTTTCGGCCCTGACGGAGGATGTGAGGGCGTCGTCGGACCACAGGAAAATTTCTTTGATAGAGAGTATTCCAGCACGGTAGGTGCGTAAAGAAACGAGCCTGCCTTCCGCGTCCAAGGTACGGAGTTCCAGCGTCGTCCCCTCGCCCGTCCACGATGACGAGCCGGTTCCATGCCTGGCGGCTCCGACGACGGCGGTGATACCGCCGTCCGATGCG
>SPCK01000012.1 GCA_004525355.1 Spirochaetales bacterium | reverse complement strand
TTCATGAAACCTGCCGGAGACCGGACCGGCCAGGAAGTCGCGAATGGGTTTCGGTGAACGGTTGTGTATGGCGACTGAGTAGCCTCTGTCGTTCATGTTGAGCACGAGATTCTGGCCCATCACCGCGAGTCCGATCAGTCCGACATTCATTTTCATGATGCATCGCCTTTCATTGATAACCGAAACGCTGCTTGACATGCAGCAGACAAACCGCCAACGCGCCTTGTCTGCTCCCCGTCAGCGCTGAACGCGGGCGCTGCCGCCCTTGGCCAAGGCTTCGACCTCCGCAAGGGTAGCCAGGCTCGTGTCGCCAGGATACGTGGCAACGAGAGCTCCGTGCGCCCATCCGAGCCTCAATGACTCCTCAGGGTTTCTTCCCGACAAAAAACCGTAGAACAATCCTGCCGCGAACCCGTCGCCGCCGCCTATTCGGTCGTACACGTCGAGCTCCATGGTAGGCGCGACCCAGGATTTTCCGTTCATCCAGAGGACGGCGCTCCAGGAGTGCCGCGCGGTCGAGTGTACTTCCCGGAGGGTGGTGGCGATCGCAGAAACACGGGGAAAGCGCCGCGTGACCTCTTCGATAGTGCCGAGGAAGGCAGCCGGATCGAGCTTGGAAGCGCCGCCGGTCGCAGGACCGATAAGGCCGAGCCCAAGCTGCAGGTCTTCCTCGTTGCCGACCAATACATCGACGTTGTCGACGATTCTCGAGAGAATCTCGGGAGCTTCAGCCTGGCTGGCGACCCTCCAAAGCTTTGCGCGGTAGTTCAAGTCGAACGAGACGACGGCGCCCGCGCTTCTCGCGGCCTTCATGGCTTCGATCACGAGCTCGGGCGTTGTTGCAGAAAGGGCGGAGAAGATGCCGCCGGAATGGAACCAGCGGATACCCTCGCCAAACAGCCGCTCCCAGGCGAAGCTGCCGGGGGACAGGAGTGCGGCCGCCTCGTTGGCGCGATTGTAGAAGACGATGGGCGCGCGGGGGCCCATACCGCGGTCGCTCCAGACCGTCGCCATGTTGGGACCGCGGACCCCGTCGTGCACGAAGCGCACGTAGATTCCTTCCACGCCGGCGGCTCGAACTTCACGCTCCACCTTGGACCCAATGGGATAGTCCACGATGGCGCTCGCGATAGCGGTGCGTTGCCCGAAACAGCGCGACAGGTTGGCTGCAACGTTGTATTCGCCTCCCGAGACGTGGAGCGCGTAGCTATCGGCGTCCGAAAAGGGGACTAGCCCGGGATCGAGGCGGGTAACGAGGGCGCCGAGGGCCATGAAGTCGCGTTTTTTGCCTTCGGCCGATGGGATGATGAGTTCCGGCATAATGGACCGCTCCTGCGTGAAGCCGCAGACGTGCCGACTTCACATGTATGTATGACCGCCGTCAGAGGCGGCGTCTGGCTATCGATTTCCGCATGGCATCAAGTTGCCTGGCGCCTTTGTCGCCGAGCCTTTCCATCACGAGGACATAGATGCTGTCGACGATCGCCAGCTGGGCAATGCGCGCAGACCACGCCTCCGAGACAAAGCTGACATGAGGCGTCCTCGAGACGATCACGATGTCTGCTTTACGGGCGAGCGGGCTTTTAGGTTGGCTCGTGACTACCACGATGGTCGCCCCGGAAAGCCGCGCTTCATCAACGAGTGCGTATGTGTCTGTATTCGATCCGGTATGGGAAAAAAGAACGACCAGGGATCCTGGGCTCAACTGCGAGGCCGTCATGAGCTGCATGTGAAAATCCACCGGAGCCTCACAGGGGATGCCTGTCCTGATGAGCTTGTGCCAGGCGTCCTGGGCAACGCAGTTGGAACCGCCAAGCCCCAGGAAAATAACGCGCGAGGCAGAAACTATGCTAGCGGCTACCTTTTCAAGGAGAGTTGTATCGAGCCCCGCGAGCGTCGCCTCGAGCGCGGCTATGCTCGTCCTGAACACGACGGCCACGGCAGATTTTTCATCGATTCCGGCTTCTGGGGATTCATACCAGGTGTCCCGGGGAGACAGCGTCTGGGTGGCGAGGGCAATCCTGAATTGTTGGTATCCCTCGTAGCCAAGCTTGCGTACGAAGCGGAAGAGGGTCGAAACCGAGACCCCGATCTTCTCGGCCAGCTCCTCGATACTCGGATCCACTGCGTCGCGGGGGTTCTCAAGTATATAGGTCGCGACATGGCGCTCTTTGGTGGAGTAGGTGTCGAGCCGGATTCTGATGATAGCAAGGCAACCGATTTCTTCCATATGTTTTCCCGGTTCATAGTATGTAATGAAAGAAAATTTTATTCAAGAGAATTCTATTTTTCTTGAAATAAATATGAAAAGCATTTAATACTATATTACAAAATGAGATACTGATATATTCAGATTAATTTATCCAACTGCTTCAATAATTTCATTTCCTAGAATTGCATGAAAGAATATTTCTTTTTTGTTGCCAGTGGTGCCGAACTGGGTAATACTAAAATTCTTATACAGTGTCATCTCGTTTTGCGGGAATTAATGTCGGCAAGGCCGTACAATCGACAAAGAAGCTTCCAATGAAGAAACTGATCTTCGTGGTTCTCGCCGTCTTTCTGGTCTTGAATGCTGGTGCGCAGACCAAGGAAATTCGCGTCCTCCTTGCCAATCATCCCTATGGCGATCTGATCAAATCGGCCATTCCTGAATTCGAGCAGGCTATCGGTATCAAGGTCAACCTGGAACAATACCAGGAGAGCCAGCTTTCGACCAAGCTCGCTACTGAATTTGCCACCGGGTCATCCACGATCGACGTTTTCATGACGCGGCCGCTGCAGGAAGCCAAGATGTCCTACAAGAACGGTTGGTACCAGCCGCTCACAACGTACAATTTCTCCGACTTCCAAAAAATGCCATGTAAGTAGTGAGCTTTGGAACCAAGACCTATGTAGTACCCATCGTTACCGAGTGGCAGGTTCTGTACTATCGCATTGATCTTTTCAAGAAGGCGGGTATAAAGGTACCGACCACCCTCTCGGAGCTCGAGGCTGCCGCGAAGACGCTCAACACCGCTGACATAGCCGGTTTCGCTTCCCGAGGTAAGGGTAGCGCCGCCGTCACACCGATGTCCAGCTATATATACAACCATGGTGGTCTCTACCTTAAAAAAGGGCAAGGCCACGTTCAATTCGAAGGAAGCCCTTGACGGCATCAAGTACTACGGCCGCCTGGTCGGAACCTATGGACCGGCCGGCGTGACAGCCATGTCCTGGGACAACATCATGCCGCTCTTCCAGGCCGGAAAGCTCGCGATGTGGACCGATGCATCGGTCTTCTATGGCAACATTGTCGATCCCGCCAAATCCCCGGGTTCCCAAGGAGAGCGTCGGCATAGCCAATCTGCCCGCCGGCCCCAAGAGTAGCCATCCATTCATCGTCGTTTCCTGGGGCATGGCACTATCCAAGAAGGCCACGAGCGCCGAGATGGCAAAACGCGCTCTCGTCGGAAACATCACGATGGCCCGCAATTCGCCATGGGCAGACAAGGACGTTCTGGCCCTGGACAATCCCGATCTCGTCACGACCCGCGATTTCGCTGCCAAGAACGGATACCCTTACGATCGGCCATACATAAGCGCCGTCGGCGAGGCCCGCGATCGAATCGGCGAGATCATCATCGAATCGATCAACTTCAAGGGTACTTCGTCAACCCTCCAGGCCACGGCTAACAAGATGGCCGACAAGGTCAACGAACTGCTTGAGGACACTGGCGAGTACGGCGTCGAGTAAGTCTCGCGGAAACCGGTAGCACAGGAAGACCACGGAGAGCGAATCGCGCTCTCCGTGGTTTCGCATTCAAGCAGCGGTAAGGGGATCGAGGCATGATCAGAGGCGGATTCATCGAGCGGAATCTAAAAATGATTTTTACTCTTCCTGCGGTCATGTTTGTTGTCGTGATGATGCTGTTTCCGATCGTATATACCCTTTTCTTGAGTTTTACCAATTGGAACCTGACTTCGGGTATGCCCCTCAGGTTCGTCGGCTTCAAGAGTTACGCACGGGTCTTCTCAGAGCCGCGCTTCCTCGATGCGATCGGCCGGACCTTTTTATTCACGGCCATGTGCATCGCGCTCGAGACGTTTTTCGGCATGGCTATCGCGCTCGTACTCAACAGGGCGTTCGTGGGGAAGGGACTCATCAAGCTGTTCCTCCTGCTTCCCCTTGTCGCGACGCCGGTAGCGGTCGGGATCGTCTTCAACCTCTTCTTTGATCCGACCATTGGGCTGGCCAACTGGGCCCTTGGCCTGGTGGGGTTGCCCAAGAGCGAATGGGTGTCGAGCGCGGCCACGGCGCTTCCTTCCCTCGTCCTTGTGGATGTGTGGCAATGGACGCCCATGATCGCCCTCATCTGTCTTGCGGGGCTTGCCTCGCTACCGTCCGATCCTTACGAGTCGGCTCGCGTCGACGGGGCCTCGGCACCGCAGATCCTCATGCGCATCACCCTGCCAATGCTGGCCCCGACCATCCTGACGGCAATAATCCTCCGATCGATAGACGCGCTCAAGACCTTTGATATCATCTTCGCGATGACCGGCGGCGGCCCTGGCTATGCTTCCGAGACCCTCAACATACTGGCCTTCAAGTATAGCCTCGATTACTTCAAGATCGAGCAGGCTTCTGTCATGCTTGTTTCCTTATTTGTCATTGGGCTCGCCTCAAGTCTCGGCATCATGAAACTGCGCGGAAGTTCAGAGGTATGACGCGATGAAACGAAATCCCACCAAGCAGGCGCTCTTTTACGTCGGCTTGCTTTTTATCAGCCTCATACTTCTTTTCCCGTTCCTGCGGATGCTGGCTTCTTCCTTCAAGACCCAGGTTGACATCATTTCCTGGCCACCTAAATTCATCTGGAAAGCGACACTCGCCAATTACGAAAGGGTTTTCGGCGAGCAGAATTTCCTTCAATACTTCCTGAATTCGACAATTGTCGGCGTTTCCGCCATAGTCGGAGCCCTTCTGTTCGGCCTTCCCGCCGCCTATTCCATCGCCCGTTTCACCCAGAAGAAGCTCTCGGTATCGTTACGGCAACCACGCTATCCTTCATTTTCTCCTGAAACAACTTCATGTTCTCCCAGGTACTCAGCATGCAAAAGACCAAGACCCTGCCGATAGCGGTCTATAATTTCGTGTCCCATGCCGAGGTTGACTGGGGAGCGGTGATGGCGGTAGCATTGGCGATCATGGCGCCGGCCATACTGCTCACGATGATCTTCCAGAAGTACGTGGTCAAGGGCCTGACAATGGGAGCCGTAAAAGGTTGAATCGATATGAAAAACAACTATGAATGAGGCCCTGGAGCGGGCAAGCAGGATCAAACTCGTCATCTTCGACGTGGACGGGGTGTTGACAGATGGCAGCCTCATATGGGGCGATGATGGGCTTGAATACAAGGCATTCAACTCGCACGACGGGCTTGGTATGAAGATGCTCAAGGCCAGCGGCGTCGCCATGGCCATCATTACAGGGCGCAGTTCTCGTGTCGTGACCAGACGGGCTGAGGGAACCGGCATTGCGTACGTGTATCAGGGTGCCGAGGACAAACTCATAGCGTTCCAGGATCTTTTACAGAAGACCGGGTTGAGGGCCGAACAATGCGCCTTCATGGGCGATGATGTCGTAGATCTACCGCCGATGCGCCGCTGCGGCCTGGCCGTGACCGTGCCTGCCGCCCCGGATCTGGTCAAGCAACATTCGCACTATGTCACCAAGCACGAAGGCGGGCACGGCGCGGCGCGCGAGCTGTGCGAACTCGTCATGCAGGCGCAAGGCACTTTTACCGCTCAACTGCAACAGTTCCTGCTCTGACCACGGAAATCGCGGACCGACCAAGGTCGTGAACCTGCGGCGCCCCGGCGGAATAACGGGCCGGCGAGCCTACTTGAGCATTTCCATGCCCTCGAACTTACGGTAGAGGGTAAGCTCTTCGAACACGTGCGCGTCGGCGGGAGCTGGAGCGCCATCTGCGATGGTCTGGGCGAGTATTCTGCCCAGACCGGGACCCAGCATGAATCCCTGGCCGCACATGCCCACAGCCAGCATGAAGTTGTCCAAGCCGCGCGGCCGGTTTACGATGGGCAGGCCATCGGGGGTCATGGGATACATGCCTCGCCACGTGCGGCGCACTTTGATGTTACGCAGGCGAGGGTAAAGCTCGATCATGCGGCGCAGGACGAGCGGCAGAAATCCGGACGTATTGTCGGTGTCCTTGCCCCAGGCTTGGGGCTTGGGCGTGATGCAGAAAACGATCTGACCGGTCTCGGCCTGGTAGAAGTAGTAGTTGCCCGATTCATGGTCGGGGCGTATGTCGACAATCATGGGTTCCATGAAGCGCGCCACCGGTTCGGTGACGCCGGCTTCGTGGCAGTCCGGATGTACCGGTATCTCAAGGTCGACCATCGATGCGATTTCCGCGGCATCCGCGCCGGCCGCGTTGACAACCGTGGCGGCGGAATAATCGCCCTTGTCGGTTTTTATCGCTATTATCCTGTCGTTTTCCGTTCGCATGGACAATACATTTTCACCGAAGCGAAAATCGGCTCCGGCCTGCATGGCCAAGCGGTGAAACGCGCTGTTCACCATGAGGGGCGATGCATAGCCGTCGCCGGGGCTGTAGGTGCCACCCAGGAGGCCGTCGGCTCTGATGCCCGGCGCCAGTTCGCGAACACGGTCGGGACCGATCCAGTCTATATCCAGGCCGGCGGCTTTCTGGATTACCAGGAGGTCTCTGAACGCCTTCTCGCGCTCGGGGTCGTAGGCGACGAACATATAACCGCCCGAGCGCCACTCTACGTCAATGTTCCGTTCTTCCTGGAGGGCCCTGACTACGCGGATGGATTCCTGGCTGATCTTGATCTTTGCCGGGTCCGAGTGGGTGGCCCGGATGCCGCCGATGGCAGCACGGTTCTGGCCGCGTCCCCATGATGCGTTTTTCTCGAGAACCACCGTCGAAAGGCCGCGCTCGGCGCAGTACAGGGCGAGCGGGACGCCGACGGAGCCGGCTCCGATGATGAGCACGTCGCTGGTAATCATTCCGCTGCCTCCGTATAGCCTTCGTTGACAAGGTCTCCCATGCCGGCTTCCAGCATGAGGGGCCGGAGCGATCCGGGTGTTATGGCCGCCGGTTCGACGCCTGCCTTGCGGAAGATTTGCGGCAGCAGGGTGGAGCAGGTCTTGGATCCGCAAGCGCCCATGCCCACGCGGATGGTCTTGAGTTGGTTGACGTCCCGTACATTATTTGCCTTGATATAGTCGACGATCTCGCCAACGAAGACCCGTTCGCAGCGGCAGACGATGGCCTCGTCAGGAAGGTATGAAAAACGTGGTTCCCTCAGGGGCCTGGTGGCCTCCTCCGGTTGGATGCGCACGCCGATGGCCTTGGGTGAATTTGCCGCGCTCATCCTGAAGGTGAGCACCCAGGTCCGGTATTTCTTGTTGTAGAATTTCTTGAGTAATTCGCCTTCTTCCACGAAACCGCCGTCCTGGTCCAGAAGACCGAGTTTCTGTCCCGCCTGGTAGCCGGAAGCGTCGAACTCGAAGGGGATCTGTACTTCGGCATGGACATCATCAACAAGCCGTACCAGAGATACGGCAAGGCCAGGGCAGGCGGCGACGCAGGCCGAACAACCTTTGCAGTTTTCTCCCTGGAAATAAGGCAGGTCCAAGAGTGAGCCCTTGCGGGGAGACAGCAGGATGCTATGCGTGGGGCATACGGTGGCGCAGGGATTGCAGGGGATTTCCTCGTTGCAGAAGAACACGGGCTTCCACGTCTGACCCATGACCGGTTCGTCCCTGCACACCGTGTCGCCGGGGCGGCTCTTGAGCACCTCCCGCTTGTCCAGCCATGCCTGGTCGATGCTGACGTCCCGGCCCAGCATCTTGGCCAGGGCCAAGGCGGCGATCTTGCCACCGAACATGGCGCTGGACGCCTCTGCGATCTCCTCGGCGTCTCCAGCCTTGACGGCGGTAAAGCCGAAGGAGACAGCCTGACGATAAAACTCGTCGCAGGGAGACAAGCCGGTGGCCACCAGCACGGTGTCCACTTCGAAGGTGCGAGCGGTATCCAGGAGGGGGTTCCAGTCTTTGTCCACGACGGCGATGGTCACACGCTCAACCTTGCCGTCGCCCTCGACTGACAGGACGGTGGTATTCAGGTAAATGGGAACGCCCATGCGGACAATCTTGTCGGCGTGCACCTTGTATCCGTTTACCTTGGGAAGGATCTCGCAGATGCCGGCTACCTGTATGCCTGCCTGCAGCGCGTGGTAGGAGCCAATGAGCCCGACGTTGCCAGATCCGATAACGAATACCTTGCTAGCGGCCCGAACGAGGTCCCGGTTGACCAGAGTCTGGAAGGCCCCGGCTCCATAGACACCCACGAGGTCGTTACCGGGGAATACCAGGGAGCGCTCGCGAGCGCCAGCGGCCACCACCAGGGCCTGGAAGTCGACGAGGAGATAGTGTTCATAGTTCTCGTAAACGCCCGCGGCGCGGTCTTTGTAGATGCCCACGACGGGCGAGTTGGCCAGTATGCGAACGTTGGGGTAGGCGCGGACCTTCTTCTCGAGGATTTTCGCGATATCGTAACCCCGCGTGCCGGCGTAGCAGTCTTCCTCGGAGCCGAAGAATTTATGGGTTTGCAGGACGAGCTTGCCGCCCAGGTCGGCTTTGTCGTCCGCCAGGACGACGCTGAAACCACGCTCGGCCAATTCAGCCGCGGCTGCGAGGCCGGACGGTCCACCGCCTATGATCAGGACCTCGGCGGCGATTCTGCGAATTCGGGTACTCGCCGCCGGTCGGTCGTCCGCGGGCAGCTCGGGCAGGCCCCGGACGGTGCGCAGGTCCATGCCATCCCGGAGCAGCGTGACGCAGGCCTTGCGCAGGACGCCGTCCACTATCAGGGAACACTGGCTACACTGGCCGTTGGCGCAAAAGATCCCTTGAGGTGTTCCGTCCTTGACGTGTTCTGAAAATTTCTTGATGCCGGCCGCAAAGAGGGCGGAACTGATGGCCTCTCCCCGGAATCCTGTCAACGGTGAACCGTCGAAGGTAAAGTGTACTTCCGGTTTGGCTTGGCCCTGGTCGATTACAGGATGCTCGATGATACGGTTCATTAGCTACTCCAATGGGTACGTAATGAAACCATGCCAACTTGCTTGTGTCAATATGAAACGAGATTTTGAATAATGAAACAGCGATAGTTGGTGATTGCGCCCAGCATCTGTCGCCAACCTGGCTCCGGAGGGCTGCATTGCCCATCGGGACGCTTATGGCTATAGTGTCGCACAAGCATGAATATAGTATCCCTCGACGGCGTCTCGAAGACGCTTATCGGTTCTCCCTTGTTCACGAACGTATCCCTCGGTATCGAGGAAGGCGAGCGCATCGGCCTCGTCGGGCGCAACGGATCGGGAAAATCCACTTTTCTCAAGCTGCTCTCCGGCTCTTTTGAGTCCGACGCAGGATCCATGGCCCGCAAGCGGGGTCTGAGGGTATCCGTCCTGCCGCAGTCGCCGACCGCGGAACCGGGCGCCACACTGGCGAACTTCCTGCTGGAAGGTGATTCGCCTTCCGTCCGACTTGTTCGCGATTACGAGGACGCGGTACACGGACGAGTCCCCATGGATCACGGCAGGCTCGACGCGCTCCACCGTCGAATGGACGGGGAGGGCGGTTTCCTGCTGGAGAGGCGCTACGCCTCATTATGCACCGAGTTCGGTTTACCCGGTCCCGAGACGACGATGGACGGTTTCTCCGGTGGCATGGTCAAGAAGGCGGCCATCGCCCGCTGTCTGGCGGCGGATTCCGACCTGATCCTCCTGGACGAGCCGACCAATCACCTGGACCTTGAATCCATCGAATTGCTGGAAAGGAAGCTGGGGTCGTCGTCCTTCGCTTTTGTCGTGGTGACCCACGACCGCGCCTTCCTGGAAGCGACCTGCGTTCGCATCCTGGAGATAGACCGTCGTGCCATACATTCCTACCTGGGCGATTACGATACCTTCCTGCGCATGCGGCGCGAACGATGGGAATTGCTTGAAAAGGCCGACTCGCGCCGGGAAGCTATTCTCAAGATAGAGATGAAGTGGCTCATGCGTGGGGCTCGGGCCAGGGCGACCAAAAGCGAGCGCCGAAAGCGCGTCATCAAGGACATGCAGGCCGCAGCGCTGGAACGCCCCGGGGAGATGGGCGGATTCTCGTCGCAGACGCGCAGGCTGGGCAAGAAGATCCTGGAACTCAAAAGCGTTTCCAAGAGCTATGATGGCCAGAAGGTATTTGAACCGTTCAGTTATGAGTTCGCAAAGGGTGACCGAATCGGCGTGGTGGGACCCAATGGCTGCGGCAAGACGACGCTACTGGCCATCATGACCGGCGCCCTGGCTCCGGACGAGGGGGCGCTGGACCGAGGAGTCAACACAGCCTGCGCATTCTACGGTCAGACGACCGATGGCTTGCCGATGGACTTGAGGGCCATAGACTTCATACGCAAGCACGCCGAACTGACCACGCTGGGAGACGGTAGCGTTCTGGATGCGGAACGTCTGCTCGAGCGTTTCCTGTTTGACCGGACGATGCACGAGCAGAAACTATCAACACTGTCGGGCGGCGAACTCAGGAGGCTCCAGCTCGTGTCGGTCCTGGCCGAGCATCCCAACCTGCTGGTGTTGGACGAGCCGACCAACGACCTGGATATCGATACCATCGAGTTGCTCGAGGATTACATTGAAGATTTTGACGGCTGCGTTGTAGTCGTATCGCATGACCGCGCCTTCCTTGACGGCGTTACTGCGACGACGATCGCCTTTGATGGCCGCGGGAGGGCTGCGCTGTTTCCCGGATCCTACGGAGAATACCGCGAAGCCCTGGCCGAAGAAGCTTCAGCCGCAAGTGAACGGGAAGAGGCTGCCAGAAAAACAGCGAATCAAGCGTCGGGAATCGATGGTCGGGGACGCAAACGGGCACGCAAACCAAGCTACGCGGACAAACTTGAGTACGAAGGCATCCTTGACGAGATTGCCGCCCTCGAGGACGAGAAAGCCGCGCTCGAGGCGCTGTTCTCGTCGGGATCCAGCGGCGAGGAGTTTGAGCGGGCAGGCAAGCGCTATGCCGAGCTTGATCCCCTTATCGAGCGGAAAACCGCGCGTTGGGAAGAGCTTGCCCGATTGATAGACTGACTGGCAGCTGAAAAACTGCGGCTGCGGGCTGTCAGCAACTACATTGATGCTGCAACTGCGCAACATGCCAAATGGAATGCGAGCAATCGCAAAGGGACCCGGCAAAGTAGACGACCTTGTCAGCTTCCTGCCAATGAACCGATTACGGGGGGATACGCCGACCATGGATACGACGGATAAGGATACGAAAGACAGGCTTGAGGCGTTCGAGACCAAACTGGCGTACCAGGAAGCGGCGCTTTCCGACATGAGCGCCATGCTCAACGAGTACCGTATCAGGGTGGATAGGCTCGAATCGTCTCTCAGGTCGATGGCTTCGAGGCTCGCCGAAACGGCCGAATCGAAGGCGCCCGGACTTCCCTTATCGGAGCGGCCGCCACATTATTGACCTGGTTTCGGGACGGCCGGCGCAATGCCTGCGTCTCCATCGGTTTGGTTGCCCAAGCCTGGCGCGGGATCGATATCCTCCATGGTCTCCACACGATTACGGCCCCTACGCTTGGCCAGGTACATGCCCGAATCGGCGCGACTGATCAGACGCGTTGGCGTGTCGTCCTTTGCCAGAACCGCCCATCCGACCGAGCAGGTCATGGGCAGACCGCTTTCCGCGCTGCCTTTGGCGATTCGCGTCCTCAGCTTTTCGGCGAGGATGGATGCGCCTTCCGCCCCGGTTTCAGGACAGAGCACGACGAACTCCTCCCCGCCCCATCGACCGACCCTGTCGGTATCCCTGACCGTCTGGGAAGCGAGCCTGGTCAGGGTAACCAGGGCTTTGTCCCCGGTCACGTGGCCATGCAGGTCATTGATATCCTTGAAGTGATCGATGTCGAGCATCAATGCCGCCAGGGAGGTACCAGCGCGGCGCGCCCGAAGGACTTCAGCGGACAGGGCCGCGTCCAGGGCTCGACGGTTGGCGATGCCGGTGAGCGAATCCGTGACCGAAATGCGCTCGATTTCTTCCATTTTTGCCCGCAGCTGGGCGTTTCGTTCGTCCAGGATGGCCTCGAGCACGGTTGCGAAGTCGGATAGCCTTCGTGCCAAGATACGCGATGCGACGAGTACCGCCACAAGGGAAAGGATCAAGATGAGCCCGTGCGTCCATGCCAGGTCGTACAGCTTGCTGTACGCCTCCCGCCTCTCGAGTACCATGCCCAATACCCATCCGCTGGTCGGCAATTTTGCTGCGACGGCGAAGGTGCCCCGTTCGTCGCCGTATTCGATGATCGTCCCGTCGCCGAACATTACTTCGTCTGCGATGTTGGCGTTTTCCGTGGCGTTCCACAGGTTTCTACCTACGATATCCTGGCTCGGATGCACCAGGATTGTGCCTTCCTGATCCAGCAGGAATACGTACCCCGAGGAATCGTAAGCATATCGGCGCACTTCATCGGTAAGGGTGGACAGGTAAATGTCAACGGACAGCACGCCGCGCTCGCTGCCGTCCGGATTGTGGACGAGTGAAGAGAACGATACGGCTTGCCCGCCGCTGATCAGGTCGAGGTAGACGCCGCTATAAGCCGTCGATTCCAACTGCGTCATGGCGGCACGGTACCAGGGACGGGTGCGCGGGTCGTAGTCGGGCGCCGGCGTCCAACCCAGGTCGCCCACGAACAGACCATCAGACCCGCCGAAGTACAGCGCGTCAACGCCCGCCTCGTCGCGGAAGGATCCGAGCATGTCGGCGGTTACCACTTCGGTTGCGGGGATGGTACGCTCCATCACGCGGACGTAACTGCGTACCACGGCGCGAAGGCGCTCCAGGTAGCGATCAACCGCGACGGCCTTGGCCGTGGCGGTATCCTTGAGCCGGGTATTGAGGCTCGTGGTCAGGGCGGAGGCTGCCACCCACCAGCTGGAGAGCGCCGCGGCCGAGAAAGCGAGCGCGAAGAGAACTGTCACCACCATGACGATATGGTGTTGGTGATCCGATACTCGTCGCGGATGATTGGCCGTTCTCATTGAAGTGGCGGGCCGTTTTTAGAAGCCATGTACGCCTTTCCCGGCATGCGCTTGGCGAAGTGGGATTCTATACAATTATAGTATAGGTAATTTCGCGATGAGTGCCAGAAAGAAAACGGCGACGGTTGGAGGGCGCCGTCGCCGGAATTTGCCGGGCTGTTTTATATTGTACGGTTCATCGGCATCCTTCTTTCAGGATGCCGATGAACCGCGTGCTGGGGGCTGGCGAGACTCACAAAGTGAATGTCAGCCCATCCACCAGAATGCCCGGGAGCAGGCTTCCGCCGGTCAGCCTCTGCTCGTAGGTCAGGCTTTCCACGATCAGGTGACGCTCGGCGGTGACCGCCTCGAGTTTGGAACCGAACAGGGCATACAGCGACTCGTCCCAGCGCATATCCTTTATGGGGCCGACTACTTTGCCGCCTTCGACCCAGAGGCAGGAGAATCGGGTCATGCCGGTCACACGCGCGCTGGAAACGTCGCTCCAGTTCAGGTAGTGGAAGTTGGAGACGAACACGCCGGTCCCCAGCGCCTTGATGGCCTGGGCCTCCGCCAGTGATCCGGCCGCGATGGCGACGGAGCGCACGCCTTCGTCGCCCGTCGCCCCGTTTGAGTGTATTTCGTACTGCTTGGCCGTACGCGACGAGACGATCGTATTGACCAGTTTACCGCCTTCCACCAGGATCAGCTGCTCGGGAGCCAGTTCACCGTCTTCATTGAAAGCGGGGTCCACGCCGAGGGAGAAGTCCTGGCTTAGACCGAACGCGGGCGAGAAGCTTTCCCTGCCCTCGCGCAACGCCAGGTAGGCGCTTTCTCCCTGGCGGAGAGCGCGTTCGCCCAAACCGTTCCAGCTGAAGAATAGGACCACTTCATTCAGGGCGTCTGCCGTTACGAAAGCGCGATATGCTCCGGGCTTGAGCGTTACTTCCGGCTTGCCCAGGTTTTCCAGGGCCATGCGCGTCGACGCCAGTCGCTTGGCGTATTCATCATCACTCCATGTACGACCCGCATAGGACGATTTTACCGCCCTTCCGTTGGGCAGCCACGCGGAGTAATTGACGAGGAACGTCTCGGTGCTGAACCAGTGTCTGGCGCCCGCGGAGTTGGCCGCCCCGCGGCAGATCGAGCCCTGTGAATATACGCCGGTAAAATCCAGTCCCTTTGCCGGGTCCAATATCCTGGCGGGGATATCCGATTCGGGGAGCAGGGAACCTTCATAATGGGCGTCGGAAGAGTCAGCCGCTTCGGGGACGACCTGGTAAGGATCATCCGGGAGCAGCCCCATGGTCGCGCGGGTGGATCCGATCGCCGTTGCCACTCGATCCGCGTCTTCGTCCTGGATGCCGGACAGACCAAGCTGGAAGGACAATGTCTTGGCGCCGCGAAAAAGTTTCATGCCCAGGTACGCCTGCTCTACCGTGCCGGTCTGGCGTACCTTGCAATTATTGAAACGCATGAATGCGGAGCGCTCGGCGCTGTAGGTGATGGACGCGCGTTCATCCGGAAGCAGTTCGGCCAGCGCAAGCGTGGCAAGGGTATTGAACCGCGATTTGAATTCCGTTGCCGTGGTCATTTGGCGCCTCCGAATACTTCCACATCGTTGAAGGCGCACACTGGGCTGGCATGCCCAACGAAAATGGTCTGGTTGGGTTCGCCCTTGCCGCAATTGGGCGTGCCGAAGAATTCGAAGGTCGACGAGTCCCCGACGGCGGTCAGGTTGCGCCAGAAGTTGGACGATACACCCCGGTAATTGGGATCACGTACGGTCTGGGTGAGCTTTCCGTTCTCTATCAGCTGTCCGTATTCGCAACCGAACTGGAACTTGTTGCGGTAGTCGTCGATGGACCAGGAGCGATTCGAGCGCATGAGCACGCCCTTCTCCACGCCGGAGATGATCTGGGCGAAGCTGGATGATCCTGGTTCCAGATTCAAGTTTGCCATGCGGTCTATGGGGGGCCTGTTCCAATTCGTCGCGCGCTGGTTGGCGACGCCGGGGAGGCCGGATCTGGCCTGGCTTTCAAGGCTGCCAAGGGCGCGCACCAGGATGCCGTCCTTGATGATGAATTCCTTGCGCGCCAGGTTGCCGATCTCGTCGGCGCCGTAGGAAGCCAGCTCGCCCCGCACGGTCGGGTCAAAGGTTATGTTCATCAGCTTGGAACCGTACTGGAAACTGCCGATGTCGGAGGGCTTTACGAAGGTGGATCCTGCGTAATTGCGC
>SPCK01000179.1 GCA_004525355.1 Spirochaetales bacterium | reverse complement strand
TTTCAAGGGCACCCTGGAATTTGTCTCCATCGAGCCCGACTACGCCACCGGACTGTTCCAGGCCATCCTGTCGTTCCCGGCGCAGCCGGCATTTCGTCCTGGTACCGTACTGTTCGTCGATCTGGCGGTCGAGAGCGTCAGAGGCATATTCGTGCCCAGGCGCCTCGTGGTCCGCCGTTTCGGGCGGAGCGTGCTTTGGGTTCTGGACGAGGCGGGGCATCTCAAGACCGTACCGGTGGAAACGAGCCAATCTTTCGGGGACGATGTACTGCTGGCGGGGGGAATCCGGCCGGGCGACCGCTACCTTGGGGTGCTTACCGGCTACGAGAAGGAAGGCATGACCCTGGATGAACTGGACGAAGCGGCGGGAAAGGCTCCCTGACGATGCTCAAGGTCATCTTCAATAGAATCATCGGATTTCTGCTGTTGTGCGTCCTCCTGTGCCTCCTGGGCTATATGGTGGCCGGGCTACTGCCCGTTCTCATGTATCCGCAGACGCGCCGGCCGATGGTCACGATCCGCTTCAGCCATCCGGGCATCTCGGCTGTCGATTTCCAGCGGCAATACTCGGACAGGATTGAACCGAGGCTGACCGGACTCGGTAACGTCGACCTTACCGAAACCGTGTATTCCAGCGATTCCAGCTCCATAACCCTTACGTTCGACTGGAATATCAAGAGCGACGATGCCCGGGCGGCCGTCGAATCACTGATGTTCTCGATCAACAGCGGTTTGCCCGCGGAAATCCGCGACTCGTACAGCATACGCTTCAGGGAAGGCGAGAACGCGGGCTTCATCGTCATGGGAGCCACATCCGCGACTGTTCCGCCCGAGGACCTGCTGCCCATGCTCCGGGCCGGCATCGAAGGCCGCATTTCCTCCATCGAGGACGTGGATGAGTACGGTTTCTACGGTACCGAGGAACTGACCGTGGAAGTGATACTGAACCAGAGGGCCATGCTGGCCGCCGGGTTGACGATCGTCGACATCGACAACGCGCTACAGGCCAGCTCGACCGCCCAACCCCTCGGAACGCTCCGCGAGAACGACAACCGGTACAGCTTGCGGTACAAGCGCTCCGATCGCGAATTGTCCGCATTGCCCCGACTGGAAGTAGGGCGGAAGGGCGACTCGATCATCGCCCTGCAGGATGTAGCGGCTATCGACATCCGGTATGCCCTTCCGTCGCGGGTGTTTCTCATCGGGGGCAAGCCGGCCATCCAGTTGTCGCTGACGCCCGTTGAAGGCGGTAACCTGAACCGGATGACCGAGCGGCTTACCTCGATTGTGGAGGAAGCGCGAGCCGGAGGCCTCCTGCCAGCGGACACCGACTTCAAGCTTTACCTCGATCCCGCAAAGTATATCAATCGATCCATCGCCAACGTCATCCAGGCGGCGCTGATAGGCGGACTGCTCGCGGTACTGATCGTGTTCGTCATACTCGGAGAGTTGAGGAATACGCTGATCATCGCGATGTCGATTCCGGTTACGATCCTCCTGTCGTTCATCTTCATGTATGTGTTCAAGGTATCGATAAACCTGATCTCGCTCGGAGGCTTGGCCCTGGCGGTCGGAATGATCATCGATCCGACGATAGTCGTCATGGAGAACATTCATCGCTGGCGCAACGAGACCCGCAGCGGAGCGGGTACCGGCCGCCTGGCCGATATCGTGATGGACGCTACCAGGCAGGTCCGAGCCCCGATAATCGCTTCGGCGCTGACTTCCGTTCTGGTTTTTCTGCCCCTCACTTTTACCGCGCCCCTGGCCGCGGCTATACTCGGGGATCAGGCAAAGACCGTCGTTTTCTCCCTGCTGATGTCGCTGGTGGTATCCCTCAGCTTGGTTCCGGTCGCGGCGTTCCTCCTGTTCGGAGGACGCCGGACCGCCCCGTTCGACGTCGGGCGGCCCCGGGGGTTCGCCCGTATATCGGATCCGATGATGGTGTCGCTTGTCTCTGGCTATCGCTCCCTGCTGCGGTCTCTGATAGCAAAGCGGAGCAGGGCGATCCTGTTCCTGGTGGGCTCGTTTGTTGTGCTCGGCCTGTCGCTCGTCATCCTCCTTCCGCGCATACCCAAGGAATTGATTTCAAAGCCAAAATCGGATCGCGTGGTCGTCTTCTTCCGGAATGACGACTATTCCGAGGCTCCCGACGTAATCGAACTGCTCCTGCCAGCCATAGAGGAACGTATTGACTCTGCTCTTTCGCCGATGAAGACTCGGACCTTCGCCAGCGTATCCGGCAGGATGAACCAGGTGTTCGTCGACCTTGAAAGCCCGGCTATGGTGGACGAGGCCGTCGCGAAGCTGGAACGGGAGTTCGTGTCGGAGGGCCCGTGGTATTTCAATATCGGGTCGTGGGACCCCGCGGCCCTGCCGCTGCCCCAGACGTTCGCGATGCAGGCGAGCATCACTGGATCCGATGCCGCCGTCAAGGTGGAGATTCTGGACGCGATGCAACGGGAACTCAATGCGTCGGGAATGTACGGCCGAACCTTCACGCGGCCGTCGACGTCAGTCATCAACCAGCTCGACCTCACATCGAGGATCGGGATTCTCGATGGCTTTCCGGGCCTTTCCGAAGCCTCGTTAACCGGCCTCGTCCGGAGGGTCCTCTCCGGGACATCGTCCGGCACCATGATGAATGGCGATGACGAAGTGCAAGTATCGGCCGCCTATTCCGATACGGAACTCGATGCCAGAAACAAGCTGGAAAACTTCCTGATACCCTGGCGGGAGACATTCGTTCCGCTCAAGCATTTCTTTGATTTTCGGAGCTCAAAGGCAGTATCGCAGATATTCGCGGAGAATGGCGAACCGGTATTCCGTCTTTATGCCTCGGTCTCGGCGGATATGACCGATGCCCAGCGAGCGGACCTCGAAGCACAGGCGAGATCACTGTTCCAGAAGACCGTTCCTGTTCCCGTCGGTTACGGCTATACCTTCGACAATCCGAGGGCGGAGCTGGACGAGGCCATACGGTCCCTCATGACCGCGCTTGTCATCTCGGTCGCCCTGATTTACCTCCTGCTGTCGGTCCAGTTCAATTCGCTCAAGATTCCCCTGGTCATCCTGGTGACGGTGCCGCTCGGCTTCATCGGGGTCGTCCTCTCGCTGTTCTTGTTTCGGTCTACCCTTAATCTCAATTCGTTGCTGGGTACCATCCTGCTGTGTGGGATCGTTGTCAATAACGCGATCATCCTGATGGATTTCTACCTGAACACCAGGAAGGGCTATGCGAATCGGCTCGCCGCCATCGAGGCGACCGCGGCCATCAGGTTCAAGCCAATACTGATAACCACCCTCACAACGGTCTTCGGCATGATGCCTATTGCCCTGGGCCTCGGATCGGGATCGAACATCCTCCAGCCGTTGGGAATAGCCGTTTCCGGGGGCCTGGCGATATCCACGGCGTTGACTCTGTTCGCGGTTCCGGCAATCCTCAGTCTCTGGAGGCTCGACCGATGAGGCTATCCATCGTCGCCATGATCGCGTTTGTATCGGTGGCCGGAGCATTAGCGCAGGATGTCGAGCTGACCCTGGATGAGGCGCTCGAGCTGGCCATCGCCGGAAACGCTGACCTGATGGCGCAATACGCGGCAACGGAAGGCGCGTTACGCGACCTGCAAAGCGCCTGGAATACCTTCATGCCGGGCTTGAGCGCGGGGCTTGCCCTGAGTTGGGACGGCCCCTCGCTCCTCGGAACCGAAGGTCCCGGCTACTCGAGCGATTCGCCCCTGGGGACAAAGTTGAGTCTCGGGGTGCAGCTGTCGTTGGGCACGGCTTCCGCGTTCGAGCTGTCAGAACGAAGGCTCGCGGCGGAATCGGCAACGCTGACCCGGCGTGAAGCCGGCGCCCGCCTGGTCCGGGACGTGGAGAAAGCCTATTTCCAGCTCGTCGTCTACAAGCAGGACATCGCCAACAAGGCTCGGGTGATCAAGCTCGCGGAAGAGCGACTCGCCCTGGCTAGGACCAGATACCAGAACGGCCTGGTTCCCGAGCTTGAAATCCTGCGCGCGGAGCTGTCCGTCTGGAATTCCCGCCCGGCGTACCAGAAGGCTGAAACCGATTACCGCAAGCGACTCGCATCATTCAAGCGGCTCGTCGGATACGAGGGGGAAGGCGACTTTTCGCTGACATCCCCGTTGATTGTCGCCGCGTCCACAGGAACAATCAGCGTGCCCGGCGACAGGCTGGCGGATCGTTTCGACGTGGAACGCCTGACCTTGGCGAAGGCTTCGAACGACCTGGCCGCCCGAAAGGCCCTTGCGACCGTCAAGCTGCCGGTAGTCAGTCTCGGCGCGTCCTGGAATGCCTCGTCGAGCGATTTCGCGGACCCGATCGATTCGTTGACGGTGAGCGCCGGCATCGCCTTTTCCGTCGATTCCTGGATACCCGGCTCGAAGAAGGATTTGTCGGTCCAGCTGTTCGCGGATTCCGCCAGGCGGCTTGAGATCCAGTATACCGACGTGCTCAGGGCAGCGCGGGACGAAATCAGCGGACTGGTCCTGGATCTTGAATCGGCCGGGACGAATATCGAGCTTGCCGGGCGGCAGGCGACGCTCGCGGAGCGGATATACGAAAAGACGCGGGAAGCGTATCGCCTGGGCAGTGCCACGTTCCTGGAGCTGGAGGACGCGCAACAGGACGTCTCGACGGCGGAACAGGCGCTGTTGGGTTACCGATACCAGTACCTGTCCGTGCTGATCGACTTGGGATACGCGTTGAATACAGATTGGCGTTTACTGCTTCAGTGACAGGCGGGCGATGAGCGTATTGATTGTTCTTTTGAAAATGCCTCCAGTGAACCCGGGGTGGTTCACTCTTTAAAATATTCGATTTGTATCGATGAGGAGATAGTATCGATGAAACTCGCGGTCGGCATGAACGATATCGATGCCAACGTAACGGATCGCCCTGCCGATTCCGATCCGTTGTCGCGACCGGCCTGACGAGTAGTGTCATGGACCTGAGCCGAATCATTGATATGCTTGATCCGGTACGGCTTCTGCCTGGTGAAGCCGCCAGGGTCGGCATGATGCCGGAGAACCGGCGCGGTTTCCCGGTCCAGCCGGACCGGGAGTCGTGGCGGGACGCCGCCGTGCTCGTACTTTTGTATCCGCTCGGCGGCTCGGTTCACTTTCCCCTGATGCACAGGCCGGAGGGAAGCGGTCACCATTCCGGG
>SPCK01000467.1 GCA_004525355.1 Spirochaetales bacterium | reverse complement strand
TCGATAGATCATGCAGACCCCGGATCATCGCCATGGCACGGGCGCCCGCACCACGAATTATCGTTACCGTATGATTGAGCACATCGCGGGACGGTATCGATTCGCCGGCCAGGTCGGTGGCCAGCATTTCCGTTTCGCCCAGGATAGCGTGCATGACGTTGCCGAAGTCGTGGGCGAGTACGTTGGCCATGGCGCCTATCGCTTCGAATTTGCGCTTTTGTCGGGAGAGTTCTTCCGCGCGCTCGATTTCAGAAAGGTCGCCGAAAAGGATCAGGCAGTCCGTGGATTCTTGCCAGGGCAGGGGCGCGAAGTGGACGCTGAACGGACCGCCTCGTTCGGCTGCGATGGTCTCGCGGTACAGATCGACGGGGCCGCCTCCTTCTGCGACCGCGAGAACGATGCCTCTGTACGAGGCAAGTCCCGGAGCCGCCGCGAGCAGATCCATGTCCTGGATCAGTTCGACCTTGGACGCGAAGGTGTTCCGGAATGCCGGATTCCAGAGCTTGATCGCGCCGGTTCCGGAAAGCACCGCGAGAGCCTCCGGCACTGATTCGATAGCGCCGTACAGGTAGGAACGCAGTTCCTCGATGAGCTGTTCGCGCCGGCCTATACTCGCCGCCATGGCTGCGATGTTCCGGCCTATCCGACCCAGTTCGTCGTTCCAGCTCGGGTCGCTGGTCAGCTCGTATTCGCCGGCGCTGACGGACGCGATATCGTCCTCGAGCCTGGAAACGCGGCGTACCACGCGCCTGTCGATAAACACGTAGGCCACGATGCCCAGCGTGGATAGCAGTAGCGTCGACAATACGGCGTACAGGATGCCTATCTTGTTGATGTCGGCATAGAGGTCGGAATCGCGAATGGTCATGGAAAATACGAATCCATCCCCGATCTTCCTGGCGAACGCCATGAAGCCGCCCTGGGGCGAAGGTGAATCCTCGTTGATGTCGCGGCTCACGACGGTGTCCACGCGGGAGGCGACGCGCAGGACCTGGGTCAATCCAGGATTATCCGGATCTGGTGACCCGAAAGCCGGCGTAGCGTACACTATGCGGCCTGACGAGGCATGCATGATCGCGAGCCCGGTACCCTGCCTGTATGTCAATCCATTGAGTGCTGAAGCGACACCATCAAGGCTCCAGTCAACCGTGGCAACCCCGATACGCCCGCCGCCGACGGAAGCGATGATCGGGTAGGCGAACGTAATGAAGCGGATGTCCAAGCCTTCCGGATTGTCTTCGTACGGCTCGCTGGGCACGGCGCCAAGAGCGGGGTCCCGATCGATGCCGTTCCTGTACCAGTCCTTCGTTTCGTATGCATACTCGTCGCTCTCGTATTTCCTGGTGATGTATGGCCCCTCGGGCGTCGCGTAGGCGTAGAGGCCGAGCCGGGAACCGGCGGTATCGCGATAGGCGGGATCGAACCACATGCCGCAGCCGACGATATTGTCCATGTCCTCGGAGGCGGACAACAGGAATTTTTCTATGGTATCACGCTTGGGCGGCCGCATGCCCTCGCCAACCAGGGCGGTGCCCATTCGGGCGATGGCGGTAGTTTCGCGGCCTATCGTCGCTATCTTGGCCTCGAACTGGCTGGCCCAGGCGGAAAATACCGTTTGAGTTTCCTGGCGTGCGGCGGCGGCGGCATTGGATCCGTATGTCAGAAACGTCGCGGTCGCGCCAGCCGCCAGCAAGACGGCGAAGAGTGCGGTCAGGCTGAGCGAGAAAACGGTTCCCAATCCCGTTACCGGTTCACGTTTCATACTCTTCTAACGATATGGTGCTAGACGGGGAATACAATGGAAACTGGCCAAAAAAAGGCCAACCGCGCCTGAGGCACCGGCTCGACCGCCATTTGGGTGTTGAATAACCGCGGATACGGTATCTTCAACACTTCCAGATAGTCGCTATCTCGACCCTGTCGACCAAGGTGATCAGGACTTGTCTGTCCCATCCGCGCCCACTTGCTCGGAGTAGTGCCGCAGGCAATCCGGGCAGAGGCCATGGGTAAAGTCGGCCTCGGTCCTGGCGCTGATGTATTCCTCCACCTGGCTCCAGTATCCCGAGTCATCGCGCACTTTTTTGCAGGACGAGCAGATTGGTATCAGGCCGCGCAGACGCCGTACGTTTTTCAGGGCTTCCTCCAGTTCGCGGGTACGCTCGCGAACCTTGAGTTCCAGTCCCTGATAGAGCTCGGCGTTCTCGACGGCCACGGCGGCTTGTACAGCG
>SPCK01000275.1 GCA_004525355.1 Spirochaetales bacterium | reverse complement strand
TCAACCTGTTCCATCAGGTGCATACAGTACGAAAGCGTTTCCTTTGTCGAGCCAGGCGGGAGGGCCACCACACCCGAGTAGCCGATCGTAACGAGGGCGCGGAGGAACGGGAGGTAGTCGTACCGGTCAGATGGGTGCGGCGGCACCGATGTGTCCGGGCTCACGGGATGTTCCATGTGTACATGCGCTATCATCGTGCCGTATTTCAGCAAGGCGGCCTCGTCGGTCCCGAGCTCCATAAGGTCGCGAGGGCTTATCGCCATGGCAAGATTCGGCTTGTTGATCAGGGACAGGCATTCTTCCAGCTCCTCGAAGGAATTGAGGAAGTTTGTCCGCCGCGGACCCAATGGCTCGAGGCATACGCGGATGTCGAACCGTTCGGCGATCCCGCACAGAAGGAACATGAACTGGTAAAAATGCTCCCGTGCCGTGGAAATATCCCCTTCGACAGGCAAGAGGCGCGAGCGACCGTTGCCCCAGGTCAGCGTCCTGCATCCGATTTCGGAAATCCTGCGCAGGGCCGTGCCGAGGTATTCCGTCCAATAGTAGGTATTGAATCCTTGCTCCGTCACCTGAACGCTTCTGGGTAATGGCGCCTCGAACGCTTTGAATGAAAGGCCGGTCGAAGCCAGTCGTTTTCGTTCCGCTGCGAAACTGGTCTCGTCACGCATCATGACCGCGTCTACCGGAAGCTGGACGCTCTCGAAGCCGACGGATTTCGAGGCGTCAAGCTCGGCGAGCGTCCGTATCCGTATGGCCCAGCGAATGCTCATGGAATCGCTCCCTTCAGGTTTCCAGCAGATTGACGAGGGCTTCAAGGGCCAGGATGTAGCTCTGCTTGCCGAACCCGCCGATGACCCCGATGCATACCGCGGCGATGACCGATGTGTGCCTGAAATCTTCCCTGGCGTACACGTTGGAGATGAACACCTCGACGCACGGGACGAGCATCGCGCCGATGGCGCTCCGCAGCGCATAGCTGTAGTGGGCGAGGGCGCCGGGATTGATGATGACTCCAGCGTACTCTTCAGGCGCTGACTGCAGGCAGTCGATGATGTCGCCCTCTCCATTGAACTGCTTGCAGTCCACGAGGACGTCCAGTTCCGCCGCTCGTTTCTGAAGGCCGAGGTGAATGTCATCAAGTGAGCCGTCTTTGTATATCGATACCTTCCTGGTACCCAGCAGGTTCAGGTTGGGCCCCGAGATGACCAGGAATTTTTTCTGCCCGCTCATGTTTACCTCCATACGGTACGCGAATCAAGCCAGCCAGGGATCCGCTGTCGTATCCATCAATGCGCGGAGACCCAAGATATAGCTATGGGAGCCGAAACCGCAAATCTGTCCGACGCACACCGGCGCGATGAGCGAAACATGCCGGAACGGCTCCCGGTTATAGATGTTGGATATATGGACCTCGATGACGGGAATCCGGACGGCGCTTATCGCGTCCCGGATCGCTATCGAGTAATGTGTGTAAGCCCCGGCGTTCAGCACGATCCCGTAGACGCGCCCCAGGCAGCCTTGGATATGGTCGGTCAAGGTGCCCTCGGAATTTGATTGGAAAAAATCCAGCTCGACGCCCAGCCGTTCCGCTTCCTCGCGAAGGAGATTGTTTATCTGCTCGAGAGTCTTGCCGCCGTATATCCCGATTTCCCGTTTGCCCAGCATGTTCAGGTTGGGCCCGTGAACAATCGCGACTCGTCTGCGCTCCATACGCTGTCCCCCCACCACCGAGCGCCGACCAGGGTCTGTGGTCATTCGCTCAAGCGAAACAGAATACTCTATATGGGGAAACATGGCCATATCAAACGGCTTGCATGCCGGAACGCGCAAGGAGGGTCGGGGCGGTTTGCCCAGCCGCGCACGAGCGGTTTCGACGATATGGCGGTGACCACGCCGATGGGCACCCTGGTGGCTACGCTGGTGACGTCCCTGCGGTCGCTGGGCATGGTGATGCCATCGAGCCTCTGCGCATCACTCGCGAAGTAACTGCGCTCGACACCACCGCGTGTCTGTTCGCCGATGGCTTCCTTGAGGGTCTTGCCTTCTTCGCGACAGATGGCCTCGCCTATCCGTCGTGCCATAAGCCCGATAAAGAAGGGATGCTCGGCGATAAAGACCCTGTCCTAGCGCTCGCGGTTCTGTATACCCGCGTATTCCTCGTCGCTCAGTTGCATCTCGGTTGCCATGAAGATGGCTCTTGTCACCGTCTCGTACTGATGCCAGGGATAGACGCAGTCGCGATCGTACATGGGTTCGTGCGTACAGCCAGGCGCCATCGGGTCTTCCCGGTAGAGTGTTCCCAGGTTCTGCTCCGCGTACTGCTGCATCGTGCCGTAGCCGAGTATCTGGGTGTGAACCTCCTTGAACGGCCGATCCCCCCAGTGCGTCCGGTGCATCCCGACGTTGAGCGGTATCGTCGCGGCATAGCACATGTTCACCTCGACGTCCCCGAGCTTCTCCTTGCGTGAGCGCCAGAGCTGTACGCCCTTGTGGCGCTCCACGCCGGTGGCTTCGAATACGAGCGTCCACTTTTTCTTTATCTCCTCGAACAGCGCCTCGTGGTCGCGGTTCATCTCGAAATCCTCGATGACCAGGCAACGGGCGATGTCTTGGATCGCCATGTTCGTGAATACGGTGGACCTGAACTGGCACAGCGCCTGGTGCCTTGCCCTGATCGGCTTCGGGGACAGGTTCAGGACGATGCTTCTCGGGCCGATCGCGTATTCCGCCTCATCCTGAAGGTGTCTGACGGTGAAGAACGGCTCGACGAAATCCAGTGTCGTCACGCTCATGATTCCAGCAACTCCCCGACGCGCGCCCATGCGTCGGCGCCGGCGTACAGCACCGGTACTTTCCAGTCGCGCCGCCCGATCGCTCCGCCCATCAGCGCGAACGGGATCTGTCCCATGAGGACGCATTCGACGCCGCGCGCCTCGAGCTCCGAGATGTTCCCCAGGACCATCTGGTCGTGCTTCTCGAATTCGCCGGCATTGAAGAGCGTCAGCGCGGTCGGGTCGCCGCCGAAGACCAGCTCCAGCTTCTTCCCGACCCTGGCCGCCCGCTCCTCGAGACCTTCTTTTACGTAGGGCACGGTATACTCGGTGGTCGTCAGCACGCCAATCCTGGAGAAGCGTTCGACCGCGTGGTCCAGGATCACCGCATCGAGCTGAATGAAGGGAATCGAGACCACCTGCTTCGCGAACGCAGTTGCGCGCGGCATGAGGCTGCAGCAGGACACGATGAGCTCGCAACCTGCCCGCTCGAGCTGGTCCGCGAAGACCGCCCAACGGAGAAGGTTGCTCTTCGGCGTCACGCCGGCCGGCGAGTGGAAATTGTCGATCTTCACGTTACCATCGTAGACGTGCACCGGGTCGACGCACGGCAGGTGCAGTTTCAGGGCGTCGGACACCTGGCCGATCGTCGCCGGCGTCGTATGCAGGAAGCCGACCTTCCTCCTGGGCGCGGTATCGCCCATCGCGCTACGCCTTCGGCCATTCGAAGAATTCGATCAGCCCAAGCTGGGCGTGCTTCAGGAAACAGATCTGGTTTTTCTGGAATACGCCGCTGGTAATGGGCTCGTGTATCGTGTACTCGCCTGTGGCCATGAGCCCGTCGACCGTCGCGTGTATGTCGTCCACATCGTAGCACAGGTGATGGAGCACGACGGGAGCGGTGGAAGCGTCGAGCGCGTCGCCGGCGAACGACGGCTTGGTGGGATTCGCTGGCTGCATGACCTCGACGATGGTGTCGCCGAGCTTCACCCGCTGTACGTACATGTTCTTGGGCGCGTGGTGCTTGACGTCTTCGTGTACCTTGACGAACCCCATGAGCAGGTAGCCGCCTACCGTCTTCTCGAGGTTCCTGGTGACGAAGCC
>SPCK01000382.1 GCA_004525355.1 Spirochaetales bacterium | reverse complement strand
GCGTCAGATTGCGTACCATATTATCCAGTATGCCGCCGATCATACCGCCGAGGAACGTCATCAGCATGACGGCCAGCGCGATCGACGCGGCCGCGAGGATGGTCCGGCGCTTGTTGCGCTTGATGTTGCGCCGCGCCATGTCGATTATCCAGTTCATACGCTGCCTTCCTTTATACGAACCGCAGGGCGTTGGTCACTTCCATCCGCGCTGCCCGCCGCGCCGGTGACCGGCTGGAGAGCAGGGCGACGAGGACCCCCACAACCAGAATGACCGCGAACTGCGACGGATTCCATTCGCCGTACAGCGTGCCCCAAATCGGCATCCCCATATCCACTCCCTTGAACATGCTCTCCAGGGGAAAGCCGACGAAAATGAAATACAGATCCAGTCCCAGGCCCACGACCATGCCCGCAATCGATCCCACGAAACCGATGATGCCGCCCTCGAGGAGGAACAGTCGCGATATTTCCTTCTGGGTGAAGCCGAAGGCGCGCAACACGCCGATCTCCCGTACGCGGGAGAATACGCTCATGAGAATCGTATTGGCGATGCCGACGCCCGCGATGAGCATCATGACGAAGATAATCATCCCGACGCCCTTGGATTTGGCCTTGGCCAGCTCAAGGAACTGCCTTCCAACCTCGCCGAAGCTCTGCGCGCTGAGAACCGGGTATTCGTGTTCTATCGCCGCGGCGAGCGCGTCGGAATCGGCCATGGCGTCCTTGAGGTTCACTCGACGCTCCATCTTTACGACCACTTCCGTTCGCAGGTTCTCGAGTTCCAGGAAGTCCTCCGCATCCACGAATGAAACGTACACGCCGCTGTTGTTGATGGACGGCTCGGTGCTGTCGATGAGCCCCACAATGCGGAAATCGTCGGCATTGCGCGCCTCGTAGCGTGTTCGCGCCGCGAGCGTTACCCAGTCTCCCAGCTTGAGGCCCAGGTCTTCGGCAAGCCTGTACCCGAGGACTACCTGACGCTCGCCCCCGTCGCCGAACCAGGCGCCGTCCACGAACTCGGAGAGCGTGAACACCTTGCTGTCGGCTTCCGGATCCACCGCGACGGCCAATACGGGAATGGCGTCTATGCCGTTGGACATGCTGCCCACGAATCGGGTGCGTTTGCTGACGGCCACGACGCGGGGATCCTTCAAAATGAAGGT
The DNA here is from genome assembly GCA_004525355.1 of Spirochaetales bacterium. Classification (GTDB taxonomy): domain Bacteria; phylum Spirochaetota; class Spirochaetia; order Treponematales; family UBA12059; genus UBA5200. The sequence goes on along the minus strand of SPCK01000382.1, from coordinate 1,695 downwards.
TTCGAGAGCAGCCGGGTCGTCGATGCCATAGTCCATCGGATAACTCCTGCGCTCTTCCTCATACCTGGTGGTGGTCACCCGCACCGAGGAGTCCGAAAGGTTGACGATGTTGTCCAGCCCCCCGCGATCCATGCCCTTGAGCATGGAATCCATCCCGACGTAGAGGCCGAGACCGAAGGCCATCGTCACGATGGTCAGGGCCGTGCGTTTACCGTGACGCCATACGTTGCGCCATGCTATCTTGAACAAGGTTCCCATGGTTCTACCCTCACTTCCGCTCGTCGGAGTGCACGATGCCGTCGCGTATGGTCACGATGCGACGCGCGTGCTTCTGAACCAGCGCGTCATGCGTCGAGAAGATGAACGTCGAGTTCCTGGTCCGGTTGATTTCCCGCATGATGTTGACGATTTCCTCGGCCATATGCGAGTCCAGGTTGGCCGTCGGCTCGTCGGCGAGGACGATATACGGATCCTTGACCAAGGCCCGCGCAATGGCCACACGCTGCTCCTGGCCGCCGGACAGCTCGCGGGGATAGCGTTCCTCCAGCCCCGCCAGGCCCACTTCGGCGATCACCTTGTCGGCCTTGGCCCGCGTCTCCGCCTTTGACAGCTTGCGCTCTATGACAAGCGGAAGTTCCACATTCTCCCGTACCGTAAGCACCGGGATGAGGTTGTACGACTGGAAGATGAAGGAAATGTGCTGCTTCCGGTACTCGGACAGCTCGTTCTCCTTCAGGCCTCCCAGCGGCTTCCCGTTGTACCGCACGCCGCCCGATGTCGGGGAGTCCAGGCATCCGACGATATTCAGCAGCGTCGTCTTGCCCGATCCTGAAGGCCCCACTATGGCCAGAAATTCTCCCGGCTCGATGGACAGATCCACACCGACAAGGGCGTGCACTTCGTTTTCGCCCTTCCTGTAGGTCTTGGTGACCTTTTCAAGCTGCAAAATAGCTGCCATATCATACCCCCTCGTTCGTGCTTTCTGGCGAAGCCGGGACGTTTGCCCCTCCCTCCCCTGCCGCCGCTGAAGCTGCCCGCTCCATCTCGTTCCTGGTAAAGCCGACGGTCCCCAACATGGAACCGATATTCATGTTCTGCAACGCCCCGGAGGGCAGCAGGACCATGCTCCCCCGTGTCTTGATCGCGTCATACACCATCGCCATGCCCCGCAGGCTCAAGGCTTCCGGCTTGCCCCGGTACGCCTCCGCCGCCGCGACGAATTTCCCGGCGACCTCCTGCTCCGCCTCGGCGAGCAGGATTCTCGCCTTCTTCTCCCGCTCTGCCTGGGCTTGCTTGCTCATCACGTCTTCAAGGTCCTTGGGCAGCTGGATATCCACGAATTCCACGCTGAGGATGGTGATGCCCCAGGGATTGGTCTTGGCGTCCAGTATCCCCTGGATCTCCCGGTACAGCGTGTCTCGCTCGGCGAGCAGCGTGCTCAGGCTATACTTGCCTACGGAATCGCGCAGAGCCGTCTGGGCGGAAAGCGTTACGGCTTCCAGGAAATCCTCGACCTCCAGGATCGCCTTCTGGGCATCCCAGATCATCCAGAATGCCAGTGCGTCCACGTGGATGGGCACCGTATCCCGCGTCAATATGCGCTCGGCGCTGAAATCCGTAACCCGGATGCGGGTATCCACGACAGCGGCGCAGCGGTCTATCAGCGGCGCCAGGAAGATGAGGCCCGGTCCCTTG
>SPCK01000071.1 GCA_004525355.1 Spirochaetales bacterium | reverse complement strand
TCTCGTCCATCCGGGGGACTGGCGGCCATCGCGGTTGCCAGCATGGATAACGAACTCGACATAGCGTCCCTACTCGAGTCCGGGGGCATCCCGAACGTTCTCTCGGCGACGACCGTCTCGCTTGCCCTGAGCAATTTTTCGCAGGTGGTGGACGTAAGCCTCACGGAAGCGTCTCGCAGGGTACGCCCCGGCGATCCAAGGAGAACGCCTCTGCTGGACGCGCTTGAACGGTCCTTTAGGCTCGATGCGCCCAACGGTCCCTGGATCGTCGCCTATATTCCTGACGAAGCGAAGTACTTGAAAGCCGCACTTGTTGCGCTCGAGGACCGGGACCTGGTGTGGATGGCCAACGGAAAGCCGACAGGAGGCCGGACGCCGGTGCTCTGGCTGATTCCGCTGCTGTGGTGCCTCCGCTTCATACTCAAGCCGCCTTCACGAGACATTCTGTTCAAGGCAAGCCGTTTCTTGGCCTGGGTGCCGCTGGCCTTCAGCCCGGGGCCCACGGCGGCTTTACTTGCTCTCGCGTTCATCGCAACCGCGGCGACCATGCAGGATGTCGGCATGCCGCGACGAGACGCCGACGGCCGCTATCATACGGGATTGTACGGCCTACGCACGACGATGCCGCAGCTGCTTCCACATACGTTCAGCGCCGCGTTGGTATTGGCTGCCGATCCGAGCGTCCTGCCGTACTTCGGCGCGGCGCTCGCACTTGCGGGCCTGGGATTCCTGGGCGGAGGGGGGGCGCTGGCGCTGGATCGAGCCAGGTGCTTTCATCAGCCCCCGGATTTTATACGTATAAAGGTATCACCTCCAAACAGTCGACTGCTTCAAATAATCAAGGGATTCGCCTTGTGCGCTTCCGCTGTTCTGGTCGTCTCCGCCTTCATTCCCGCAACACCCGCATATGGAAAGGAATCGACGGGTTTCCTCCTGTATTTCGAACCCGTCGCAGGAGACGTTCCCGATCCGCTTGCCGCGAATATCGCCTTCCAGGCCGCGCTTACCTGGGGACGGCTCGGCGATGCCCAGTGGGGGAGTGCAGGCTATACCGCTCCACTTGAATTCAACCTCGCTGAAGAATCATCCCGGCCTCGTACTGAAGCCTCTGGAGGCGGGAGCGTCCGGACAGGGCCAGGCAAACCGTCCCGAACCCTTTCAATGCTGTACAACAAGGGATTTCTTCCGGTTCCCGTAGCAAACAGCATCGGGAACGCCACAGTATACGTAAATCAACTTGATCCAAAGAGTGTCTTTTTCTGTATAATGGCGATCGTGCCCGGATTGGGCGCGATCATCTATGGTATGATAAATTCCCGGCGGAACATCATCGTTCCCGGAAGGCCAAGACAGCAGATATGAGCAACGTGCGCAGTTTCAGGCATGGAGGAATCCTCCTTCCGCAACGGATCCATTTCGATCACGGTCCGATAGAAAACGCTTTTCTCCCAATCAACGCGATAGTAGTCCTCAATAGCGCGTCTACGGGTCGGACATCCCGGATTGCGGTAACGGAGGGCGAAGAAGTACGCGAAGGTCAGCTTATCGCTCGTTTCGACGGCAAGGGCACGCTGAATGCGCACAGCCCAATACCCGGCATAGTACGGAAAATCATCGCAGGCAAAAATGCCGATGGTACGGCTGTTTCCACGATAACCATTTCCCTGGCAGGGTCATTCAGCGTCCTCGGGAAGAAACCGGAGCGCTATCTCTGGAAATCACTGAACAAGACGGACATCATGCATATCGTCCAGGAGAAGGGCGTCGCCAGGGTATCCTCAGGAGAGTCGCTGTACGACATCCTGCATGACATGCGCGGCACGTCCGCACCGCGATTCGTGCTCAATGCGCTTGAGATGGATCCGTATTGCAGAGCCGAGGAGGCGATCCTCCTTGAAAGAAGCGCCGATATCGTAGACGCGTGCGCGATCCTCAAAAAGATTCTCCAGACTGCAACGATGACGGTAGCCCTTGGCGAATCCTTCCCGGAAGCCGAAGTGGCCAGCCTCCTGAATCTGGCTGAAAAGGCAGAAGTGCATTTCGAAATACAAAGGTTCAGGCGCCGCTATCCGCAGGATATGCCGTCGCTCATCGACCGGACGCTTTCCAGGAATTCTGGAAAGGCCGTAGTTTCGCTGATGCTCGAACCGAGTACCATGGCCGCCCTGCATGACGCGGTCGTTTCCAACAAGGCCCATATCGAGCAATACGTGTATATCGGCGGCGGTGCTGTCAAGGAATCCAGGATATTGAAGGCGAGAATAGGCACGCCGATTGGTGACCTTTTTGAAGAAAGCGGCGGATTTACCGGAAGGCCCGAGGTTATCGTCGTCAATGATCCGCTACGGGGTACCATGGCCGGCAACCTCGACGTGGCCGTGGAAAAAACGACGAGGGCGATCCTTGCGCTGACGCATGATGAAACGCATAGCGCCAGGGAACTACCGTGCGTACGATGCGGCGCGTGCGTACGCGCCTGCCCGGAGGGACTCAAACCCTGGGCGCTCAATAAATATGCTATGGCCGGCCTGGTCGGCGAAGCCGCGGATCGAGGGCTGTACCGCTGTACCTCCTGCGGCGCCTGCGCCTACGCCTGTTGGTCGCGCATTCCGCTCGTCGATCGCTTCGAGCGGATGAAGTCGCAAGGACAATCATGATGTACACCCAGAAGGAATTCCCGGACACGCATGCTCCTCACTTGCATGACTGGCGTTCGACCTCGAAAGTAGTATGGATCTGTTCATTGGTCCTCCTACCCGTAGTGGTGTGGTCCATTGCGTTGTATCGATGGGCGGCGATTACCGTTTGGCTCTCCTCGGTGGCATCGGCGCTGTTGACTCAATTGGTCGTTGACGGTCTTTTCAAACGGTTTACCCTGCGCGACGGTACGGCCCTCCTGACTGGACTTCTGGTCGCCAGTGCCATGCCGCCCGCCATTTCGCCATTCATACCCGCGGCCGCGTCCGCCTTTGCCATTCTGGTAGTGAAGACCCTGTTCGGGGGCCTTGGCGGCAACTGGATGAATCCATCCCTGGCCGGGATAGCCTTCGCGTATGCCAATTGGCCCGTCGCCATGCGCGAATACGTTCTGCCAACCGTCCTCGCCGGTGTGGATGGGTTGAGTTCGTCAACGCCATTGGCTTTTGCCCATGGATTGGCCGGCTCGGGTCAGGCTAGGGTAATGGACGCCATCAGGCAGGCAGGATATCCATTATCGGGAATGGACGAGAGCTTGACCGGATTCCTGAACGATTCCATCTTTTCCCACCTTGGGGCGCGGCTTCCTGAGGGATACATCGACCTGGCGGTGGGCTTCAAGTCGGGAGCCTTGGGCGAGAGCGCGCTCTTTGCTGTAATCCTGGCATCAATCATCCTGCTTGCACTCAGACTGGTAAAATACGAGATTCCTCTGGCGATACTCGGTTCCTTCGCTATCCTCGCCGGTATCTTTGGAACCGGGCTGCCAGGAGAGTTCATCATGGGCGGCGACGTGCTGTATGCACTGAGCGGAGGCGGCCTCATTCTCGCCGCCTTCTTCATGGCGACTGATCCGGTCAGTTCGCCGGTAGATCGAAAAATAGCGACAATATACGGCCTTGCTATCGGCGTATTGTGCTTTGTCTTCAGGCGTTGGGGCAATCATACCGAAGGCATAGCGTACGCTATTCTCATCATGAATGTGCTGACCCCGACCCTGGAACGTAGGCTTGAACCACTACTCGGACCGAAGCCAGCGAGAACAAGCGTATGATCAACTTCAGAAAACCTGATGCGTCGCTCGTCGTAACGACCGCCGTGATCTTTGTACTGGCGCTGGCTGGAGCCTTGTCATCCCGGTATGCCTCCAGACTATCGTCGGCTGATTTCAATACGCTCCTGGCTCCGGGCTCAAACGCGTCCTCGACCTGGGAATTGCTGCGGGAAGGCCCTGTCGTAGGCAGGACCGTCAACCTGGAGAACGTCGCCACGTATCTTATCGTTATTTCGCTATCCGGGGGAACGCTCAGGGCTGCCATAGTAGTTGGCAAGGACGGTGAAACACGATCTGCCCGGGTACTCGGCTCATCGAGTGGCATGCCATATTTCAAACGGCTTGGCGTACTTATCCAAGGGCTGGGCACGGCACAATCAGTGGGGTATTCTCCGCTGGACAGCGTTCTGGAACCGCTGGTACGCAATGCCTTGGATACGATTGCCCGAGCGGAGCGCGATAGAAGGGATGCCTTGCATGATAAATGAAAGAGATCGCGTCCCCGGGGTTCTACTGGCTACGCTTGCCGGTCTGGCGCCGCTACTCGTTGCCGCCGATGACCTCGTCAAGGGAGTGTCGCTGGCAGGGGGCTTCCTGGTTGCCTATACGGTGAGCGCTACCCTTGCATTGCTGTTGCCTGCCAGGGTCCCGCCAATCCGGGCGTTCGCGCTGGCGGCACTGGCGGCTGCGGCTTCCATGACGCTTTACACCTCCATCCTGCGCATCGTCGATCCCGTCCTGTTCGAACTTCTCGGGCGTCGACTTTTTATCGTCCCTTTTCTCGGTCCTGTCATCAGCGTCGCTCTGGCTCCGAAGAATGAAGCCGCACGCGACAGGGGATGGGAACGTCTCATAGGCGGACTTGGCTTTGCATTGGCCATTTGCCTCATGGGATTCATGCGCGAGCTGCTGTCATCGGGCGCCATCAGCATCGACCTTGCAGGACAGGCTCTGGGCAGACCGATACTCCCCATAGCCTCGCAACCCTCAGGTGCCCTTATTCTGATCGGGCTGGTTTCCGCGGCTATCGTCGCAGTCTCCCGCGCGGTGCTGAGGCCGTCACCATGAATTCATTCGCATTGATTTTTTATTTTGTGTTTGGCGGAAACATCCTTATTACTTGGGGCATTGTGCCTTGTCGGGATCAGGCCGTCGGTATCAGGAGGTCGTGGATAGGGGCGCTCTCCATTTTTCTTGCATCTATCCCCGCTTCCCTGATCGATTCCTTTCTCTATCGCCGTCTCCTGACGCCGCTCGGGCTGGAATCGATGGAACCCCTTGTATTCGGTCTGTTCCTGTTTGGGGTATATTTTTCTTTCTCGGCAGCTGCTTCCGCGTTGGGTAAGCCCTTGCAAGCTCCAACCGACGAAGGGACAAAGACGATCCCCTGGTCGCTGGCCTTGTATGTCGTAGCCCTCTCGGTAGGAGAACGTTTTTCCTCACCCTTGTCCTTGATGGTCGCTGGAGGAGTAGCAGCTTTCGGATTCATAGCCGCTACCGTATTGCTGGACGACATCATGGCGCGGCTCGACCTGGAATCCGTTCCGGAAGTCTTCAGGGGCATGCCTGCGCGTTTTATCAGTGCAGGGTTGATAGCTCTCGCGTTCTCAGGTGTGGATGCGGCATTTTTTTCCAGGCTTTTTGAATAATCGAAACTTCCTGGTAGCGTGCCCTTTCCCGGAGAGCCGAAGCGCGCTATAATCCGGTAATAGCCATATAAGGACCGTCGAGGAATGCTTAAAACGTTTTTGATCATCGGAATGTATAATCATTTCCCCGAAGGCGTTTCGGACAGCGAATTCGAGACCGTCTATCAGACCTGCTACAGACCCTTTCTCTCGGTACTGAACCGGTTTGCCGACATTCAGGCTACGCTGTATTTCTCGGGAAGCCTCCTTCGGAGACTGGAAGCCCGCCATCCTGAATACCTGATGCTTCTTGAAGAGATGACTGCCAGACGCCAGATTGAGATTCTTGGCGGCGGGTTCTACGATCCTGTCCTTCCCTTGATCCCTACATCGGACCGGCTCGGTCAGATTGAACTCCTGACCACCTACCTCCGCAAGAGTTTCGGCAAACGGCCACGCGGATGCTGGTTGAGTGAATACGCATGGGAACCTTGGCTTGCCTCGACCCTACAAACCTGCGGCATGGATTACACATTCCTCCTGGATTCGCAGTTCAAGGCGGCCAATGGTGGAGTCGACCCTTTGATTCCAGTGGTCACAGAAGATCAGGGGCGCTGCCTGACCGTTTTCCCGACCTATGACTGTTCAGAATCGTTCGGAAAAGTAACAGGCTTCGATGAAGCCGCGCAAATCATCGCAAAACGCGAAAGCAGTCCGATTAGAGTGCTGATGGCGCCCGGGGAAGAGATACGCGATCTTTGGGAGAACTCCGGCCTCGAATCTCCCGACATCTACATAGAACGTACCTTGGCCTGGTTCAGGAAAAACGCCCTTGAGTTCGAGACGATAACGCCATCACGGTTCCTGAAGTCGAGAAAGGCTTCAGTCCGCGCTTATTTTCCGGGAACAGCCTCGCAACGTTACATGGCTGAATGCTCCCTGGCGAGGGACAAGAAAGCGCCGGCAACGCATCCGAGCCTCCGCAATGTGATACTCAGGTCCAATGCCAGTTCTACCCTGTATTCCCGAATGTATTACGTTCACTTGACCATTGGACAGCTGCGAGGCGATCGTTCAAGGAAGAAAACGGCAATAGAAGACCTTTGGCGCGGTCAAAGCGGAGATGCGTACTGGCTTTCAAAGAGTGGCGGCGTACGCCTGCCTTCCATACGTGAAGCCGCCTATCGATCCCTGCTTGATGCAGAGCAGACTACCCGAATTAAAGGAAGCTTCAAGCCGGGCATACTCAGGGCGGACACCGATTCTGACGGTCAAAAGGAGATTGTGTACCAGGGCGTCGATCTGAATGCCTACGTGCACCTTCGCGGTGCCGCTCTAGTCGAATTTGACACTCTCAAGGCCAGAAGAAACTTGTGCGATCTCTATTCGGGAGAAAACGACAGCGATCATGCCCGAAAAGCCTGCTTTGTCGACCGGGTATACCAGAAAGCTCCCGATGCACGGTCCGCAGTCACGCCGAGGAGAGGCGATTTGGCAATATTTTCCAATGGCCATTTCGAAGAAAACCTGTCGCTGGCGACCCTGAGCGGCGTCACGCTCTACTGCGAGGACATCATTGAGATTTCGGGCGCCAAACGTATGGTCGCCCTGAAGAAGGTATACGCATTTTACAAGAGGACCGTGCAGGTTTCATATTCAGTAATCAACAAGTCCGATGCGCCGTTATCATTCTGGCTTGGCGTCGAGTTCAATCTTGCCATCCTGCCCGAGCAACTTGAGACACTGCGGCTGGACGACAATCCTGGACCGGTCGAGGCCGTCTATTCACACGAAGGGGCATCGATCGGACAGGCACGTCGGATTGTCTTTCAAAGCCATGAACCGCTCCGTTCGGCCGTCATCAGCTCGTCGCGGCCCGGATCTGCCTGCACAGCCGTCGTGTCGGCGGCTATATCAGAGAGGCGGTCCATTGTACAGGGATTCACGCTGGTGTTGTCCTGGCCAGTCGATCTGGCCGCTGACGAAGAGTGGAACCTGGACCTCAACCTGAGCGCGGGCGAATAAGGCAGGCCTTTCGTTGCATACGCAGACCCTTTTACGGTAGACTACTTTCATGCCACCTTTCACGTTTCCAGCCCGACTGCAGGGCTTCAGGGTGCATCTGGTCGGCGCCAAGGGCACCGGCGTTTGCGCACTCGCAGAGCTGTTGGTCAGGTGGGGCGCCCGAGTAAGCGGCTCGGATGTCTCTGACCGTTTCTATACCGATACGATACTGGCTGAGCTCGGGATATCCATAAGGGAATTCTCGGCGGACGCTATCGACGATTCCATCGATCTGGTCGTCTTTTCCGCGGCCTACAATCCGCAAACGCATCCTGAATTGATACGCGCAAATGAGCTTGGCATTCCCATCGCCAGCTATCCTGAAGCGCTCGGAGCCTTTTCCCGCACGATTGACTCAAGCGGCATTTGCGGCGTGCACGGCAAGACTACGACGACTGCTCTCGCTGGCGTTATCGCCAAAGCCCTGGATCTTCCCGCGACCGTGCTGGCGGGCAGTGCCGTGTCCTCTTTCGGGGACCGCTCGACCATGTATAACGGCGATCGATTCTTCATCGCGGAAACCTGCGAATACCGCCGTCATTTTCTGCAATTCTCGCCCGGGCGCATCCTGTTGACGAGCGTCGAATCGGATCACCAGGATTATTATCCGGACTATAATTCCATACTGCAGGCTTTTGTGGAATATATGGGAGTCCTTCCCCAGGGCGGTTATATCATATATTGCGCTGACGACGCCGGCGCGAAAGAAGCCCTCGGACTGATCCGCCGAACACGCACCGACCTGCGCATCATTCCCTATGGGTTCAGCGCGGAAGGCGCTTTTCGCATACAGGACTATTCGACCGGTGAAGAGCGTGCGCAGTTCCATCTGGCTCTGTCTCACGAGGCTTTTTCCATACGGGTTCCCGGACGGCATATCGCGCTGGACGCGACAGGGGCGCTTGCGCTCTGTTCTACCATGATGCCGGCTGCCGGGGCGGGCGAGCAGTTCACGGTAGCCCAGCTCGCGAGCGTCAGAACCGCGCTGGAGGACTTCCGTGGTTCGCGTCGTCGATCGGAGATTCTGGGTGAAGCTCGAGGCGTGTTGTTCATGGATGACTACGCGCACCATCCCGGCGCCATTCGGACCACCTTGGCAGGTCTCCGGGAATTCTATCCTGGCCGTCGACTG
>SPCK01000484.1 GCA_004525355.1 Spirochaetales bacterium | reverse complement strand
CGAATGGACGGTAGCTCTGCTTGTCGGGATCATGGTGGTGAACGTGGCAATGGGAGTATTCTTCCGCTATGTGCTCCATAACTCGATATTCTGGACCGAGGAACTCGGGCGCTACATGATGATCTGGATGGCCTACCTCGGCGCCGTGCTGGCCACAAGAGAAGAGGCCCATGTGGGCATCACCGCCGTGGTCGCGCTTCTCCCTCCCACCGGGCGACGGATCATGGAGTTTTTTACCCGGTTGATCGTCATCGCGTTCCTCGTCATCGTGCTCGTGAAGTCGTTCGCCCACCTGGATTCGCTCTCGATACAAAAATCCAGCGCGATGGAAATCCCGATGGCCATACCCTATCTAGCCGTCACCGTCGGACTTTTCCTGATGACGATAGAAAACGTGCTGTTTCTCATCGGATTCCGCTGGGAACCCGAACTCCCCGTTGAAAGCAAGTAGGACAGTCATATGCTGATATCAATGGTTTCGTTCATAGTGCTCCTGCTTATCGGCGTGCCGATCGCTTTCAGCCTCGGGACGGCAAGCCTGCTATTCCTGGTCTCCAAGGGCATAACGCTCGGACTGATCGCCCAGAGGATGTTCACCGGCATCGACATATTCCCGTTCATGGCCATTCCGTTCTTCGTGCTCGCGGGCGAACTCATGAACAGTTCCGGCATCACTACCCGGCTGGTCAATCTGGCTTCCATCTACGTGGGCAGGCTCCGGGGTGGACTCGGACATGTGAACATCGTCGCGTCGATGTTCTTCGCCGGGATAACCGGCTCGGCGGTCGCTGATACATCGGCCCTGGGTTCCATGCTGATACCGGCCATGGTCGAGGAAGGCTTCGACGAGGATTTCAGCGCGGCGGTCACCTGCTCCTCTTCGGTCGTCGGCCCCATAATCCCTCCGAGCATTCCATTCGTGGTCTATTCCCTTGTGAGTTCGACGTCGGTGGCCGCGCTGTTCCTCGCGGGAATGTTCCCCGGGATACTCCTCGGCCTCAGCCTGATGGTGGTCAACGCCGTCATCTCGGCCAAGAGAAACTATCCGCGTTCCGCCCGCTGGCCGACATTCAGTGAAATGGTCAAAGCTTCGCTGGCCGGCATAGTCCCGATGATGATGCCCATTATCATCCTTGGCGGCATTCTCGGCGGCATCTTCACGGCGACCGAGGCTTCGGCCGTCGCCGTGGTCTACGCCCTCGTCGTCGGTCTGTTTGTCTACCGGAAACTCAACTGGAAAAAAATCAAGGGAGCCTTCCTTGTCACAGCCAAGACGTCGGGCGTCGTGTTCCTGGTCATAGCCTGCTCCAACGTGTTCAACTGGGCGCTCGTGACCGAGGAGGTCCCGATGCGGATGGCTATGTACGTGTCGGAGGTCTTCACCAACAAGTATATGCTTCTGCTCGCGATCAATGTCGTACTGCTCATCATCGGAACATTCATGGAGGGAACTGCGGCACTCATCATCCTGGTGCCAATACTCCTCTCGATCACAAAACCGTTCGGGATAGAGCCGGTCATGCTCGGCGCCATCGTCGTGCTCAACCTGATGATAGGCCTCATAACCCCTCCCGTTGGCTTGTGCCTCTACGTTGTCTGCGGAATCACCAAGCTGTCGATCGAGAAGGTGTCGAAGGCCGTCCTGCCATTCCTGGCCGCCGAGATCGTCACGCTCCTGCTCGTCACCTATATCGAACCGCTGTCGCTCTTCCTGCCGCGGCTGTTCGGGTACGTGAAATAGCGAGGTGCAATGATGCACATGCGTTTGAGCTGTTTCGGTTTCATCAAGGATATCGATGACATAGCCGCCGCCGGTTACGACTGTGCCGAGCTGCATGTCAGGGAGATCATGGGCTTCGACGATGCCGGGTACAAGGCCGCGCTCGGCAAGCTGAGGTCATGCGGGATACCGGCCGACGTGTTCGACAACCCGATACCGCTGGATTCGCGGGTCTCTGACCCCTCGTTCGATCTCGGGTACTACCGGGATTTCCTGCTCAAGGCGGCCGACAGGACAGCGGAAATGGGTGCCCGGTACTTCGTGTTCGGCAACGGCAAGGCCCGCAGCCTGCCGACCGAAGGCGACATCGTCGGAGCCGCAGCCAAATTCGACGAGTTCTTCACGATGCTCCT
>SPCK01000173.1 GCA_004525355.1 Spirochaetales bacterium | reverse complement strand
GAGGGCGAATATGAACTCTGATGGGACAGGTTCTGGTTCCCTAAACACGAAGGAAGGGCGGTTGCTCTGGACGCCTTGGGCGGTAGAGTTTCGGTTCGTCGACCAGGACAACCGCTGGTTCCATCTCCGGCGGTCTGTAAAGGAGCGGAAAAACCTGTTCGGTCAAGGCCATATGCGTACCCTGCCTGTACGAAAATCTCTGACAGAAAAATCCGAGTTCTCCCACTGTTTACTTCTTGTCCGCGTACTACGATTGCGAAGGGGGATTTTCCAATCCAGTTCCTGCCGCGGCCGATCGAGAGGTGCCCATGGAAAACACTTCCACGCGTTTCCGTATTCTTCTGGCCGGTTCTTTTTTCGCCGTGGTCATCGTCTTGGCCACAGCCATTCCCAGGCCTGCAGTAGCCGGGCGGCCATCCACAATAGAGGCGTCTGACTCCACGCCGATTGTCATCGGGGTTCCCCAGTACGAGAAATTTTCCTTCGCGGCCATGATGAAGAATGCCTTCGAACTGGCCCGGGAGAAGATCAACAAGGAAGGAGGAATCAAAGGCCGCCCGGTGACGCTCGTCTACGCGGATGACCAGGGGAAACCGGAAGCGGGGGAAAAGGCCGTCCGGGACCTGGTCAGGAAACAGGGTGCCGTCATGCTGGTCGGGGGCTACAGCAGCAGCAACTCCGTGTACATGGCCGGAACGGCGGAGAAGCTGGATCGGCCGTTCCTGATCAGTACCGCCGCGGACGACCGGATTACGCAAAGGAAATGGAAAAACGTGTACCGGCTCAATCCCCCGGCCAGCGGATACACCCAGGGGCTGGAAGAATTCTTTCTGAATACCATCAAGCCGAAATCGATCGCCATCGTCTACGAAAACAGCCCGTACGGAACCGGCGGGGCACTCCGGATGATGTGGTTCTGCCGGGAGAACGGGATCGAGATCCGGAAGATCCTCCCTTATCATCGGGAACGAACGGACCCGGCCTATATCCAGCGCATTCTTTCCCCCTTGAAGGACGAGTCTCCCGATGTGATCTACATGGTCTCGTATCTGAAGGATGCGATTGCGATGGTACGAGAGATCCGGGCAATGAAGATCAAATCGCTTCTCGTCGGCGGCGCCGGGGGGTTTACGCACCCGAACTTCATCACCAAGTCCGGGGAGGGCGCAAACCTCGTGCTGACGGCAACGCTCTGGTCCCCGGAACTGAAATATCCCGGGATCAGGCAATATTGCGATGAATTTACGAACGCTTGCGGCATGATACCGGACTATCATGCCGCAGAGGCCTACTCGGCGCTTTTGGTGGCAGCCGATGCGTTGCGGCGGGCGGATTCCTTGAGCCCGCAAAGCATACGGGCGGCATTGGACAAGACCGACATGATCACCCCGTTCGGGCCGGTCCGGTTCTCCTCCTTCGAAAAATACGAGCGGCAGAACAACCTGCCCACCCAGGTCCTGCAGGTCATCAACGGAAGACTTACGTGCGTCTGGCCCAGGGACCTGGCGACGGGGACCTTTGTCCCGCCGCCGGAATGGAGGATGTCCACGAGCAAGTAAGGTAAGGAGGATCGGTAACCAAACAAATTGATTTACGGGAGGGTATGGCGATGAAGAACGTTTTTCGCGGGTTCACGATCGGTTTTGCTTCCCTGCTCCTGGTCTTTTCGTTTCCCCACGACTCGTTCGCAAGGATGTTCAAGTTCTCCGGTGGTCCGTCGGGCGGGACCTTCCAGTACTATGCCAGCGCCATTTCCACGCTGGCGAAAAAGAACAAGATTAACGTGCTGTCCAGTTCCTCCGGGGGCTCGATCGAAAACATTCGTCTCACCGACTCCGGAAAGACCAACTTTTCGGTCGCCTATTCGGGGCATGTCTTCCAGGCCAGAAACGGGATGATGAAGGGCGACGCCAAGAAATATGAAAATGTTCTGGCCGTGGCCTATTTCTACGGCGCTCCCGCCCAGTTGATCGTGCGGGCAGGTTCCGGTATTACGAGCGCGAAACAGCTTGCGGGAAAAAGGGTCGGTGTGGGAAACGCGGGCTCCGGAGCGGCCGCCAACGCCGAGCTGTTTTTCACGGAGCTTGGCATATGGGACAAGATCGACAGGAACTTTCTCGGGTACCGGGAGGCGGCGGGGGCCTTCGGCAACAACCAGCTGGACGCCTTCTGGGTGTTCGTCGGATTTCCGAATGCGTCGGTGCTCGAGGCGGCGATGCAGAACAAGATCGACCTGGTGGACGTGTACAAGGATGCGGAAGGCGCCGGGGTGTTCAAGAAATACCCCTACTTTGCGAAAGTCGTCATTCCGGCAAACACGTACAAGGGCGTAGCGACATCCACAAACACCTTCCAGGATTCCACCCTGTGGGTGGCCAACAGCAAGGTGGATGCGGACACGGTCTACAACCTGCTGAAGGCGACCTTCAGCAAGGAAGGACTGGCATACATGGTCAGCGTCCACAAGTCGGCCAAAGCCATGAGCGTGGAAAACGGGACCAAGGGAATCATCACTCCTCTTCATCCCGGCGCGGAAAAGTTCTGGAAGGAGATGGGGGTCCTCAAGTAAAAGAGGAATCGGGAAAGGAGGAGGGGCGGCAGGTCCTTGTCCGCCCCTCCTTCCCGCCATGCGGCGGAGGAACCCTTTCCGGAAGAGCTAGGGGGAGAAGATGTACGAAAAGTTGAACAAAATCGAAAAGGTGATCTTTGATGCCCTGTCGGTGGCGCTGGTCGTTTTCTACTGCTATTCCGCGGTGTTGAAACCGGCTTCCACGCAGTACCACCGGGGGGTCTACTGCCTCATCACCTTCATTCTCGTCTTCCTCCTGTACAAATCGAAGCACATCGTCATGCGGGTCTTCGACTACGTCCTGATCTTCCTCTCCGTCGGCGTCATCGCGTACTGGATCCTGAACTTCGAGGCCATCAATTACCGCTCCGGGGCGGAGACCCAAATCGACCAGATCATAGCGGTAATCGGGGTCCTGGTGGGGATCGAACTGGCCCGAAGGGTCGTGGGGTTGTCGTTCGTCATCATCGGCACCCTGCTGCTGGCCTACGGGGTTTTCGGGGAGTACATGCCGGAACTGTTCGCCCATCCCGGGGACACCTTCGTGGGGCTGTGCACCACCATCTTCTACAAGAGCGACGGGATCTTCGGCATCATGGCCAACGTGCTCGCCACCTACGTCCTCCTGTTCGTCCTGTTCGGTGCTTTTCTGGAAAAATCCGGGGCGCAGCGGTTCTTCATCGACTTCCCCCTCGCCGCGGTCGGGCACAGGACAGGCGGGCCGGCCAAGGTGGCCGTCCTGGCAAGCGCCCTGTTCGGTTCGATTTCAGGCAGCGCCATCGCCAACGTCGTTTCCACCGGAACGTTCACGATTCCCATGATGAAAAAGGCGGGATTCAAGCCGCACGTGGCCGGCGGCATCGAACCGGCAGCCTCCATTGCGGGGATGTTCATGCCCCCCATCATGGGGGCCGGGGGCTTCATCATGGCGGAGCTCACCGGCGTTCCGTATTCCCGCATCATGATGATCGCCATCTTCCCCGCCATCATGTACGTCTACAGCGTCTACAACATGGTGCACTGGGAGGCAAAGATCCACAACATCAAGGGCGAGAAAAGCGAAAAACCCGCCATGGAGATCCTGAAAAAAGAGTGGTACTACAGCCTGCCGCTGGTCGTCATCACCGTGTTGATGCTTTTTGGGTATTCGGCCGGCTTCGCGGCGGTAACCGGCATCGTCTCCTGCATCGTCGTCAGCTGGTTCAAAAAAGAGACCCGGATGGGGCCGAAGGAACTTCTGGAAGCCGCACGGGGCGGGGCGGAGGACAGCCTGAAAATCGGCGCCACCGTCGGGGTCATCGGGATCATCATCGCGGTCCTGACCTTTTCCGGGCTCATCCTGACCTTTGCCGACATCGTCATTCAACTGGCTGGCGGGAAGCTGTACCTCACCATCTTGTTCATCGCCCTGGCATCGCTCGTTCTCGGGATGGGGGTGCCCGTCACCGCCGCCTATCTGATCACCGCCGTCGTGGCCGTCCCGGCGCTGACCCATCTCGGGGTGAACGAGCTGGCGGCGCACATGATCGTCTACTGGCTGTCCCAGGACTCCAACATCACCCCGCCGGTCTGCATCGCCGCCTTTGCGGGAGCCACCATCGCGGGGGCGAACATGTGGAGGACCGCGTTTGCTGCGTTCAAGTTCGCGAAATTCCTCTACCTGGCGCCGTTCCTGTTCGGGTACGTGCCCGGGTTCACCCTGCAGGGCGATTCGATGGACATCGCAAAGACATTTGTCCTGATTATCATCGGGACGTATGTTTATTCCTACCTGTTCAGTTTCCATTGGGCATATGCCCTTAAGAACAAGTATTTCAAAAAGGCGGAAGCGGCTTGATCCCGCCACCGGAGCGGGGAAGACAGGCGAAACCTTGACCGGAATCCCGAAGAGGAGGTGGCAGGCATCGAATGAAATCTCTGTCGCCGGGAGGGGAGCGTTGATACCCGTGATCAGGAAGATTCTCTATTGCACGGAACTTTCCGACAGCTCCGGATACGTTTTCCGTTACGTGGCAAGCCTTGCCCATCATTACGGGGCCGGTGTCACCGCTCTCCACGTGATGGAAGATGTGCCCGAGGGGTCCAGACAACTGATTTCCAGCGAGATCGGCGCGAGCCGGTGGGAGGAGATGAAGAAACAAAACGCGCAGGAAGCTCACGACATCCTGAAAACACACATGGAAAAATTTCTGGAAGAGGCGCATTCCGAGCAGTCCGATATCTCCTTTGCCATCGAGTCGATTCTCGTCAAATTCGGATATCCTGCGGATGAGATCCTGCATCAGGCCGAAGCCGGCGGTTTCGATTTGGTCGTCATGGGTTCCCACGGGAAGGGCAGGGTAGCCGACGTCATGATGGGGACCACCACGGGGCGGGTGATACGGCAGTGCAAAAAGCCGGTTCTCGTCGTGCGGCATCCCGAATGATATGAACTCTGATTGCACTGTGCGTCGTCTTCTCGGAAGGCGCGCGGCTTCAGAAAATCATAAGAAATGAAATTTCAGTGGCGCTTCGGATAGTCAAAAAAGACGGTTTCCCCTTCCCCTTGCTGTACTTTCCTCCAACTGTCCACGGGAAACCGGATGCAGCACACTCCGGTCGTCGGGATAGAATATCCGGGCTTCCGCTGGAGCAACATCTCCGCTAGATCACTGAAATCCGGGTTGTGCCCGAAAAGCATGATCGTTTCATGCGCATCCTCCTGGG
>SPCK01000340.1 GCA_004525355.1 Spirochaetales bacterium | reverse complement strand
GGGAATCTCAGGGACGCCACCCTTGCCTTCATGATCCTGTTCATGTTTATCGGCGGTGCGTCGGGTAGTACGGCGGGTGGCATCAAGGTCAACAGTCTCGCTGCCATGAGCGCCTTTTTCATGTCATTCATCCGCCAGGAGAAGAGCGCCCGGATAGGGCAATACGCGATAGCGAACGAGAAGGTCGGGCGGGCTTTCCTGATCCTCATATTCGGTCTGCTCGCGGTTTTCATAGGGACGTTCATCCTGTCGATTACTGAGGATGCCCCGTTCCTGAACCTGTTGTTCGAGAGCACGTCAGCTTTCGGAACTGTCGGGCTTTCCACCGGTATCACGCCCGATCTTTCGTCGATAGGCAAGGCGGCCATTATCATTCTCATGTTCCTGGGGCGCCTGGGACCACTCACCATCCTGACCGCGGCCAGCAGGAAGACGCCGCAAGGACAGGTCGAGTATCCGCAGGGAGATCTGGCGATAGGATAGAGTTCGAGGAGGATGTATGGCACAGAAACGTAGTTTCGCGGTTATCGGATTGGGCGCTTTCGGAGCGAGCATTTGCGATGTGCTGGTCGAGAAAGGCACGAACGTCGTGGCGATGGACAGGGATGCCATGGTCGTGGAGCAGATGAAGAGTCGGGTCTCCGCCGCGGTGCTGGTGGATACGACGAACGAGGATTCGCTGCTCAAGGCGCCGCTCGACGATATCGACGTGGCCATCGTCGCCATCGGGGATAATCTTGAGGCAAGCATCCTGACGACCATGCTGCTCAAACAGCGCGGTGTGCCGTATGTAGTCGCCAGGGCGGTATCCCAGCTTCATGCAACGGTGTTGCGTCGGGTCGGCGCGAACGAGGTCATCAATATCGAGGTGGAAACGGGGACCCGGGTCGCACGGCGGCTCGTGGCGCCGGACGTGCTCGACTCCGTCCCGCTGAGCGCCGAAATATCACTCAACGAACAATTGACCCCAAAGTATTTCACGGGAAAGACGCTGGAAGAACTGAAGCTTGAAGAAAAACTGCATATACGCCTGGTCGCGATCCTGCGCCTCTCGATCGATCTCGACGATTCGGGGAACAGCGTGCGACAAGAAAACCTGATTTTCCCGGAACCGAACATGACTCTGGAAGACGGCGATCGACTATTCCTGCTCGGCCGAAATGACGATCTCGTTGAATTCGAGAATCTGTAAAGGAGGAATATTATGGTACTCATGCGTTTGGGACTTGCGCTCTCCGTCTTCTTTACCGCGATAGCCGGCACCCTTGGCGCCGCGATATGGGCATACGTCATCGGCAGCAAGGCCGGGCTCAAGGGCGATGCCGAGCAGATACTGTTTTACGGCCTGATCATCACAGTGCTGGAATTGGGCGGATTCATCGCCTTGATGGTGCAGGGACAGAGAAAGCGGCGGGAGCTGGAGAAATTTTCTGAATTGGTGCGATACGGCGGCACGATTTCCAGCGAGCGGCTCGGCAGTTTTGGCCCTCTGGGAGTTCAGCTCGATGCAATCCTCAAGGAACTGTCCGACGCGTCGGATCGCAAGAGCGTGCGCATAGCCTCCTTGACCGGACTCCTGCGGGCCGTCATGGACCTGATGGAACGGTCCCTGGTCGTGGTGGAGTTGGATGGCCGCGTCGTCGCCGCTTCCAGGCCCGTCACCGAGGCCGATGCTTTTTCCGAGCTCAAGATCGGAGAATCCAGGATCAGCGAATTTCTTCCCGAGGCAGACCTTAGAGTCGTTCTGGAGGAGGCGGATCGCACCCATGCCACCGTCGAGCGCAAGGAACATCTGTCCTTCATTCCGGTATTTTCCGTGAGCGGGGAGATCACCCACTTTCTTGTCGATCTTGGAAAGAAAGGCGCCAAAGACCTGATCACCTCCATGATACAGACGACGCGCGCTGGCCTCATGAGGAAAACGGAACCCGGGAAGGATGGCGATACGCGCGGAGGCTTATTCCGGGCGATCAAGGATCGTTTGACGAAGGGGAAAAAGCATCCTCCCGCTGATTCAAACCCAGACGTGGACGCGCCCCAGGCGTGACTGGAATCGAGTTTCTCTCCAGGCCATATCTGCCCGGCGCCGCGTGGCAATTATAAAGCTGGCATCAGGTTTTGAACTTGTCGGTTTCTTCCTTGAGCGTACGAACCGATGTGGTAGCCTGCACCGATAAATCGTTGTTGTCCTGCGCGGCGCGTTGGATTTCGTCGGCGCCGACCGCCATCTCAACCATGCCGTTCTCCAGCTCGCCAGCCAACTGCAGCAGCCTGCGCATCTCGAGCAGTACCGTGTTGGAGCCGTTCTGCATTTCCTGCGCCGACAGCCGTACTTCGGACGTGATATCGTTGATGTTGGCCAGTGAATCGAGTATCTGGGAGGAACCGGAGCTCTGCTCCTTCATGGCGTAGCGGACTTCTTCCTCAAGGCGTGACAGCACGCGGATCTGTTCCAGGATATCCTCGAACGTGCGCGCGCTGGTTCCTGAACTGCTGACTACCGCTTCTATGCCGCCACGGATGCTCTTGATGTTCTTGGCAATAGCCTTGGATTGGCCGGCCGCGTTCTCGGCAAGCTTGCGGATTTCGTCGGCGACCACGGCAAATCCTTGTCCGGCTTCTCCGGCGTGGGCGGCCTCGATTGCCGCGTTCATGGCCAGGAGATTGGTCTGCGCCGCGATTCCCGCGATCAGAGTATTCGCTTCCTGCAGGCTCTCGGACAGCGAACCGATATCCTTCACCTGCTTGACGACGGTTTCGATGGCGGACTTGCCTGAATCGGACTTATCCAGCAACTTTTGATAGTAACTGCCCATTCGTTCGATATTGGCGGTCATCGACTGAATATTGGCCACCATCTCCTCGATGGAGGACGAAGACGTGGCCACTCCGTCCGACTGGCGCTCTATCAATCGATACAATTGGGAGATATTCTTGGTGATCTGTTCGACCGTAGCGCTGGATTCCGTGACGGATGCGCTCTGGCTCAGCGCCTGCTGCTTCAGGCTCTCGATGTTGGCGCTGATCTGCCGAACGGCGCCCGCGGTCTCCTCGGTATTGGCAGACAAGCGAACCATACCCTCCTCGAGGGAATGGGTTTCATGCTTCACGCGGACCATGAGGTCGCGGAGCATCATCGAGAAATCGTTGAAATGTCCCGCCAGGACTCCAAG
>SPCK01000501.1 GCA_004525355.1 Spirochaetales bacterium | reverse complement strand
GCTGGGAGGATGTCTACAACCAGGCTTTCGTCAACTGGGTCGAACCAGTCTTGCCGCAGGACCGGCCGCTCGTGCTCGGGAACTATCCGGCCCAAGTGGAATGTCTTGCCGCGCGGGTCCCCGGAACTCCTTGGAAGGATCGATGGGAACTCTACGCCGGCGGCATGGAATTGGCCAATTGCTATACCGAGCTGGCCGATCCTGAAGCCGTTCGCGCATCACTCGTCAAGGAGGAAGAGCGGAAGCGGACGTCGTTGTTCCCTCACCGGGTCGACCTATCCTATGCCGAGCTATTCCGAGACTTTCCGCCGTGTTCCGGGGTGGCGATGGGTTTTGACCGATTTCTCCTTGCGCTGACCGGACGGACTGACATCAGGGACGCGATACTGTTCCCATTCGAGGACGCGTTCAGGCGGTGGGGCAGCGGCCGATGACCCAACGGAGGATATCACCTGTTCTCAAGTCACTCACCCTTCACGGTTGCTTCTATTTACAAAGCATCGCGTATCGTGGCATAATCCCGCGTCGGCCGCAAACGTTTCGTCATTGTATACAGCGAGCCGCATGAAGCAGGCTCCGGGATATCTCCGGCAAACGCGGCTATTACCCTTATTGATCGAGAGGTTCCCCAAAGATGATCCGAGGCGGAGACATAGCAAAAGGCACTATCCTGGTGATCAATACGCATCCCCATATCGTCGTTGACCGAGAGTTCGTCAGTCCAGGCAAGGGCTCCGCTTTCGCGCGCGTAAAGGCCAAGAATCTACGAACAGGCAACGTGGTTCAGCAGACTATCAAGACACAGGATGAGGTCGAGGACGCACAGGTCGACCTGATAGACTGCCAGTACCAGTACAACGACGGCGAGAATTACGTGTTCATGAACAATGACTCGTACGAGCAGATCCTTATCCCTGTGGCCGACCACCCGGACAGCAAGCTGTACCTGAAGGACGCCGAGACCTTCTCCATCCTTTTCTACGCTGGAGAGGCAATCGATATCAAGATTCCGTACAAGATGGTTTTTACCGTGGTGGAGAGCGAAAATTATATAAAGGGAGACACGGTTTCCGGCGCCACGAAGCCGGTCGTCACCGAAACCGGCCTCACCGTTCGCGTACCCCTCTTCATCAAGCAGGGTGAGAAGATCCTGGTCAATACGGAAACCAACGACTACGTCGAGCGCGTCAATAGCTGATTCGTACTACGGCGCGAAGGGGCGTTATACCGATGCTTTCTCTGCGGCGCCTTGAAGGCGCCGTTTGCGTTTCAGGAGAGCTACCATGGTCGATACGGAAAAATTCGTTCTCAAGACTGTCCCCCTGCGATTTCGAGGCGCCGATCTCAAGCTGGATCTCTCGCACGCGCTTTTCAGCTCAAATGATATCGACGCTGGCTCGAAATTGCTCCTGAAAGCGATCGCCCGCAATGCCGATCCCGAAGCAGTCGGATCCATTCTGGATATCGGCTCGGGCGTAGGCGTATTGGGAATCGCCTGCGCCTTGGGTTATCCGGGAGCGTCCGTCTCGTTCCGAGACCGCGACGCCCTTGCCTGCGCTTTTACCGAGCGAAACGCCCGTCGTAACAAGGTGAAGCCCGTCGCGGTAGAGCATGCTCTTTTCCTGGACGGCCTGGAGGGAAGGGAATTCGATCTGGTTGTGTGCAATGTCCCGGCCAAGGCTGGTGCCCCCGTACTGGATCGATTCTTTCGGGATGTGCCGCTGGTCGTATCTGCTCGCGGCCTGGGCGCCGTTGTCGTGGTCAACACGATAGCCGAAGCCGCGCGCCTATCCCTCGCTGCCGGCCTCGCGGGCACCGGGATAGAGCAGCGCGTTGCCGAGGTCGGGAAGGGGCATACGGTCTTCCTGTTCGGGCGGGGCGGGCTCGGTTCCCTGGAAAGCGATCCTGGTTCCCTCAAGATTTACGAACGTACGGGGCCGGTCCGGGAGGTCAAACCCAGCTCGCATCGGCACGTCGGTTTCTGGGGGCTTCCTGAATTCGATACGGCGTCATTTGCGTCGGACCTGGCCATGGAGC
>SPCK01000294.1 GCA_004525355.1 Spirochaetales bacterium | reverse complement strand
GGCTGTCGACAGGCCGGGTTCCGGAATGGCTTTGGTGGAGGCCGTGGCGGAAGCGGCCCGCGACGGAGGCTTCTCCGGATTGCATTTGCAATGGGTAGAACCCGGATTCGCCCTTGAGCAGGCTTCTTCTGCGGGTGGCAGTCAAAATATTGGATCCGGCGGTTGGATCGCATGGCGTCGCCAGGCCTATCGTTGGGAAAATAGGGGCTACGCAGATTTCACCGCATACTTGGCTGACTTCTCCAAGAACATGCGGCGCAATGTGGGGCGGGAACGCGCGGGTCTGGAGGCCGCGGGCTATCGAACGCGAGTGGTGCCTGCGCATGAGGCCGGGCCGGAATACTGGCGGCTCATGGCGGCCTACTACGAGCGTACCAATGATAAATTCGGCCCCTGGGCGGCGCGATTTCTACCGAGCCGCTTTTTCGAGCTGGCCCCGGAATACCTTGGTGATAGCGCCCGATTCTCGGCCGCGTTCATTCCGGGGCGCAGCGAGCCGGTGGCATTGGCTTTGCTGTTTGAAGGCTCCATGCGGCTCTGGGGGCGCTACTGGGGCGCCGAGTCCGACGTGCCCACCCTGCATTTCGAGACCTGCTACTATCGCCCAATCGAGTATGCCATAGAGCGGCATATCCAGTCGTTTGATCCGGGCATGGGCGGCCACCATAAGGCGCGTCGGGGCTTTCACGCGGTTATGGCGACCAGCCTGCACCGCGTCTTCGAGCCCCGCTTGTCATCCTTGTTTACCCGTGCCGTTGCCGAGGCTTCGGAAGCTGAGGCAGCATTCGCGGACCAGTTGAACGAGGAACTGCCGTTCAGGCAGGACGATAGGACGACGGTCCCGCGCCCGGACTGACCGACGCGGGAAATTTGCGGACTCGCGTCGCGTCAGAGCAGCGCGATGCCTCGCGAGGCGCAGTCCCGCCGCATGGAGTCAGGCCATACGCCGACCTGTATCTCGCCTATGTGCGCCTTTCGCAGGAAGTGCATGCATACGCGCGATTGCCCGATCCCGCCGCCGATAGATGGAGGCAGTTCACCGGCCAGCAGGCGCTTGTGAAACGCCAGCTCCCGGCGATCCTCCTGGCCGCTTAGCCCCAATTGGCGCTCGAGAGCCTGCGGATCGACCCGTATGCCCATGGAAGACAGTTCCAGGGCGCGTCCGAGCGGGGAATTCCATACCAGGATATCACCGTTGAGTCCGGGGAAGCCGTCCTTGTTCATCGTACTCCAGTCGTCATAGTCGGGCGCGCGGCCGTCATGCGGCTTGCCGTCCGACAGCGCTGCCCCGATTCCGATGAGGAAGACCGCGCCGTACTCGGATGCGAGTGCATCCTCGCGCTCTCTGGGAGAAAGTGAGGGATACCGGTCGAGCGCTTCCTGCGCGTGTACGAACGCGATGTCTTCGGGCAGGTCGATCGGAAGTTCCGGGTAGCGGTCGTGAAGATGAAACTCCAGTCGCTTGAGCGCGGAGTAAATGCCGCGGACGGTCGACTTGAGGACGGCAAGGTTCCTGTCGGACGGGGCGATTACCTTCTCCCAGTCCCATTGATCGACGTACAATGAGTGGATGGCGTCAAGCGCTTCGTCGGCACGTATCGCGTTCATGTCGGTATATAAACCGTAGCCCGGGCTGAATCCGTAATCGGCCAGCGCCGCGCGCTTCCATTTGGCGAGGGATTGAACGACTTCGACTTCCGCGCCACCGAGTGCCGGGACCGGGAACCGCACCGGGCGTTCCACGCCGTTCAGATTGTCATTGTAACCGGTGCCGGCGGGCAGGAACAGGGGCGCGGTGACCCGGGTCAGCCTGAGCTCGCTTGCCAAGCTCACCTGGAAGAAGTCCTTGATGTCCTTTATGGCCCGTTCCGTTTCCTTGATCGATTGCAGGGAACGGTGCATGGTCGCTGTAATGCCGTTCATGATATCCTCCTGCTGAATAGTAAGAAATATTGCCAAAATAATGTCAATATGATTGCAATAATTAAAATTGAATGATAAATATTAAGTGATAGCATGAAATTGGTATCAAATACGCAGCAGGGAGGCGTCATGGACGATTCCGTTTGCCATATCGACGATATCGACCGGTCGATACTGAGAAAACTTCAATTGGACGCCAGGGCTTCCTACCTGGAAATCGCGCGGGAATTGGGCGTTTCCGGCGGAACGATACATGCGCGCCTGGTCAGGATGCGCGACGAAGGGCTCGTCGTCGGTTCGCGGCTCGTCCTCGACCCCGCTCGCCTGGGGTATTCGGTCGTCGCGTTCATCGGTCTCAAGCTCGTCAAGGCACACGATTGCGGTGGCCTGATGAACAAGCTGGCGACCATCCCGGAGGTCCTGAACGTGCATTATACGACGGGAGCCTACAGCCTGTTCATCAAGATAATGGCGCGGACGATGAAGGACCTGCATGCCCTGCTGTTCGACCGTTTGCAGGGATTCGATGAGATCCAGTCGACCGAGACGTTCATCGTCCTGGATACCTCGCTGGACCGGGACATAGCTCCATGACGACTGGCCCGGCATCGAAGCCGCGCCCGGACGCGGCGATCATGGATGGCTTCAAACCTTCCTGAACCGTGGGCCGTCGGGTCCTGGCTCGCACGTCCATCGACCGGCCTGACGGGGGAATTCGGCCGCGAAGCGCGCGATGCCGGCCGGGGCGTAGTCCAGCAGGTCTTCGGGTGGCCACAAAAGCGACAATTCAGAGGACTCACCCTCGGCATGGGCGCGGGTCCACGCTCCCGATACGCGAACGAGTTGAACGGCTGCATCTGTGGCTGCCTGATAGCCTGGTCGGACCCGAGGACCCGTTGAGAAAAGGCCGCGTAAAAAGTCGACTTGTAGTGCTTCAATCTGCGCGTGGCTTTGAATGCCAGCCGGATGACCGTCGATAAAATCAGCCCATTCCTGGATAATGACCGAGGCTCGCTTGCGAAGGAGTGACGCAATCGGGCGGAACCACATGACGGCCCGACCCCGGTTATACAGCGAATCCACGGCCCCGGCCAGACGTTCGGCCCGATCCAGTTCCGCGGCGGCAAAGCCAGGCGTGGAGCGGACCAGGTATGGCGCCTGTCCGTCGCGGTCGAGCCCCAGCTCGCGCGCCCGATCGTGCAATGCCGTACCCGGCAGGACGGCGAGGCGGAATATGTCCAGGTGGTTGGGTCCCAATCCGAGCGCCCAGTCCAGGCTTTTGCGAAAGCCTTCAAGCGTATCCCCGGGTAGGCCGTAGATCAGGTCCAGCCCGTAGATGATTCCCGCGTCCTCCAGGAGCCCGACCTTTCGCGCAAAAACAGATGGATCGAGTTTCCTGTCAACCTGCAGCAGGACCGCCGGATCCGCGCTCTGCAATCCTATCTGCACCGAGCAACGCAAGCCGGACAATAGCCGGGCCTGCTCGCGGTTCAGGAGTTCCGCGCGCACTTCGATGAAATAGTTCAGGGTCGGGCCGGCTGCCCGCATGGCGTCGACAACATCGCGGAAGCGACCGGGATTCGCGTTGAAAGTAGGGTCGAGCACGAAGACCTCGTCGACGCCGGTGGCCG
>SPCK01000408.1 GCA_004525355.1 Spirochaetales bacterium | reverse complement strand
TGGCCCGCATTTGGTCGCTGCCTATCGTGTTCGTCTGCGAGAACAACCAGTGGGGCATGGGCACGGGATGGAAACGGGTGTCGGCCGTGGACGATTTCTCGCTCATGGCTTCGTCCTACAACATCAGGGGCGAAATGGTAGACGGCATGGACGTGTTGGTCGTCCGGGACGCCGCCACCCGGGCGCTCGCCGATGCGCGCGCGGGCAATCCCGTGCTGATCGAAGCCAGGACCTACCGCTACAAGGGGCACTCGATGAGCGACCCGCAGAAATACCGCACCAGGGAAGAGATAGACGAATACAAGAAGTTGGATCCCATCCTTATACTCGAGGAGCGCATGAAGAAGGAAGGCTCGTGGGACGACGCGACGGCAGCCGAGCAGGACGCTGCCACCGAGGAACTGGTCGCCAGGGCCGTGACCTTCGCCGAGGAATCGCCAGATCCGGCGATCAGCACGATCTATGAGGATATCTATGCCGGACCTGCCTTCTTCATGAAGCCGTCCCTGAGCCCCGCTACCGGCGGCGCGCGATGAGGAGTATACAATGCCAATAATGACATACAGGGACGCGCTGAACCGTGCGATGGACGAAGAGATGGAACGGGACGACTCCGTATTCCTGATGGGTGAAGAGGTGGCCGAGTATGACGGCGCCTACAAGGTGTCGCGTGGCCTGCTGGACAAGTACGGTGCCGAACGCGTACTGGACACGCCAATAACCGAGCTGGGATTTACCGGCCTGGGGGTGGGAGCCGCCGCCGCGGGATTGCGCCCCATCGTAGAATGGATGACGCACAACTTCGCCCTGCTGGCCCTGGACCAGGTCGTGAACGAGGCGGCCAAGATGCGCCACATGTCCGGTGGGCAGCTGTCCGTGCCGATCGTGTTCCGCGGCCCCAACGGACCCGCAGAGTACCTGTCCAGCCAGCATTCGCAGGCTCTTGCCAGCTATTGGGCGCACGTACCCGGCCTCAAGGTCGTCGCCCCGGCCTTTCCAGCCGACGCCTACGGCCTGCTCAAGAGCGCTATCCGCGACGAGGACCCGGTCGTCGTGCTCGAGGCGGAAATGCTCTACGGCTTCAAGGGCGAGGTGCCCGAGGAAGAATTCCTCATCCCGATAGGCAAGGCGGCGGTGCTCAGGAAAGGCTCGGACATAAGCATCGTGTCTTTCGGAAAACCGGTGCATCTCGCGCTGCAGGCAGCGGAAGAACTCAATAAACTGGGCGTCCAGGCCGAGGTCATCGACCTGCGGAGCCTGCGCCCCCTGGACGAGGATACGGTCATGACCAGCGTCGCCAAGACCAAGCGCGCCGTCGTGGTGGACGAATCCTGGCCCGCAGCCAGCTTCGGAGCCTATGTGGCGCACCGCATCGCCACCGAGCGCTTCGACGTCCTGGACGCCCCCGTCGAGTTCATATCGAGCGAGGACGTTCCCGTCCCGTACAATCATGCCCTTGAACTGGCGGTACAGCCGAGCGTCGCGAAGATCGTCGCCGCGGCCGCCCGTTCGCTGTACCTGGAGGTGCCCCGTGGCTGAACCGATCCTGATGACAGCCCTTTCGCCGACGATGAACGACGGCGTGATAGCCGAGTGGATAGCCAAGGAAGGCCAGGCCGTCAAGCCGGGCGACGCCCTGTGCGAGGTCGAGACCGACAAGGCCACGATGACCTACGAGTCACCCTCCGCCGGAACGCTCCTTGCCATCGTCAAGCAGGCAGGTAGCTCGGCGCTCGTGGGCGAATTGATCGCCGTGCTCGGGAAACCGGGCGAGGACTGGAGCACCCTGGTCACTGCCGCGCGACCTATGGAGCAGACGGGAGCGTCCCTGCCGGAATTAGGGCCGTCGCAGCCAAAGGTCCCCGAGCCTTCAGGCGGTACCGCAGCGGATGCCAAAGCAAATCAGCTCCCCGCAAGCCGACCTTTTTCATCGTCCCCATCCCCGGCGGCTATGGTTGACGGAGGCCCGTCCGCGCCGACGGGCTATCCGCCGTCGTCGCCGCTCGCCCGCTCGCTGGCCCGTGAGCGGAACGTCGATATACGCGGCATCCGTGGCTCGGGGCCGTCGGGCCGCGTCGTGGCCAGGGATATCCCCGCCGTGGAGGCCAGCGTGAATCCGGCTCCACGGCCGACTGTCGCGTTGGCCGCTTCCCGCGGCCGACTGAGGGACGAACGCGTACCGGTATCCAGGATGCGCGCCATCATCGCGCGGAGGCTCAGCGCAAGCTATTCCGAGGCGCCGCACTTTTTCATGCGCGCAGCGGTCGACATGGAGCGTCTCCTGGACCTGCGCGCCGGTGCGAACGCCAAGAGGGAACAGCCTTTGAGCCTGAACGCGTTCATCATGAAGATCGTCGCTGCGGCGCTCGAGCAGCATCCTACGGTCAACGCGTCATGGGAGGGTGATATCATTCGATACAAGCCCTCGGCCGATATAGGGCTCGCAGTCGCTCTCGAGGGAGGGCTGATCACGCCGGTAGTTCGCGCGTGCGAAGGCAAGGGAATCAAGGCAATCGATGCTGAACTGTCGGACCTTGTCGCACGGGCACGAGCGGGAACGCTGGCCCCCGAAGAATATTCCGAGGCGAGCTTTACCGTCTCGAATCTCGGCTCGTT
>SPCK01000348.1 GCA_004525355.1 Spirochaetales bacterium | reverse complement strand
GCGTCCTCGGCCTCGTCGCCGTCAAGGGCATCGTATCGTTCTCTCAGTCTCCCGTATTCGCTCATCGCATCATGCGCCCGGTTGACGTCCGAATCCCCCATCTCCTCGGCAAGATACTCAAGCCGGTTCCGTTGCGCGGCTATATCCCTGCAGAGAAAATCCACTACGGTCTCGGTCGGTTCAAAACTCGGATCCTTCTGCGGAACATATGCGATACGCGCACTCGGATCCAGCCTGAAGCGGCCGACGAAATCGTCGTCAAGTCCGGCTAAAATACGCAGCAAGGTGGTCTTGCCCGAACCATTCCGGCCGACCAAACCAATTTTATCGCCCTGTTCTATTGAAAATTCGACATTCGTAAACAGAGCTTCGCCGCCGAAATCCTTGCAAATACCCACTGCCTCGATTATTGACATATACATTCCCTTGACTTGGCGCGTCGATCCCCAAGGAACCACCCGCTACGCGCGACGCGCGTGTACGACAGATGGCTTCCCCGCGATTATTGACATCCATCCCGGACGAAAAAAAACCGCGCGATCCTTACGGGGCCGCGCGGTTCGAGTATTCGATATCCGATTATCTCAAATATCTCTACCTTCCGATCCGAACAGACCTCTCCCGTCACTTGTGGACGCGCTTGTGCATCGAATGGATATGACCGTGGACAATTCCACGACCGGAAAGTAGCTTTTCATTGAAGCCAACATACCATACGGGATACGAACTGGCAAGCAGCTGTAGCGGTACGAACGCTGGCGCGGTGCGCCCACGACTCCGGACAGGAGCGATACGGGGTATAGCAAGGATTGCTCCTTCGCATGCAGGTGGCGGCGATCTCGGCGCCGTACTTCTTCTTGATGGCTATTGCCGACTGGATCTTGAGGAAAAAACAGGCTCAACCGGTAACCATCCAGGCACGATGATACCTGGGCCGGAAATCCTGCGGAACGGACGTGTCGCCGATATCCTGGAAATGCATCGCTGGAACCATGGAAGGATCGAACCGCAATTTCCTGGCATTGGTCGAAAACAGGATGAAACCATCGGGCGCAAGCACCTCGGAACAGGCACGGATCAAGTCGGGCCAATGTCGATTGATGTCGAGGAATGCATCCATCTTCTTTGAATTGGAGAATGTGGGCGGGTCGAGAATAATCAGGTCATATCGAAATCCGGCCCGGGCGGCGCGGGAAAGGAAAGCCTGAGTGTCTTCGCGCAGTCCCGTATATCGTTCCGTGGAGAGATCATTCAGGCGGATATTTTCCTGCGCCCAGGACAGGTACGTATTGGAAAGATCCACGCCCGTTACCGTGGCGGCTCCTCCCGCGAGAGCGTATACGGAAAAACTGCCGGTATAGCAGTACAGATTGAGAATACGCTTTCCTGATGAACGAGCCCTGACCATGGCCCTGCCAGGTCGATGATCCATGAACAAGCCCGTATCGAGATAGTCGCTCAGGTTTACAAGGAACTTGAGTCCCTGCTCCCGCACAATTCTGGTGACGCCCCGGCCACCACTCCGCTCATATTGTTCTTCCAATCCGAGACGGCGTCGCGTCCGTGAAAACACGAACCCTGGCTCGATACCCAGGGCCTCGGCGGCGACATCCTGCATCAGCGCCAGCCAAGCGGTTTCCTCTGCCGGATCCTTTTCGTAGGGCCGCTCATACAGGTACAAGACAGCCGTATCGGCATAGCGATCGAGGGCCAGCGGAATTTCAGGAATGTCCCTGTCGTAAACCCGGTAGCAATCCGTCTCGATGCGTCGTGCCCATGTCTTTAGATGCTTGTCGCGTTTTTTCAGCCTGTTGAGGAAGAAATCCCTTTGTATATAATCTCTTTCCGAAAGCACGTCAGATAAGCCGGTCCCGCCTCATCCTGCACTTTATGGAAAGCATCGCGTATCCGGAGGACAAATCCTCATTCTGGACGACCACGTCATCGGGAACCTTGAGTTTGACATTCGTGAAATTCCACAAAGCCTTGATGCCGCACTCGACAAGGATATCCGTGACGCTCTGGGCGCTGACTGACGGAACCGTAAGGATGGCTGTCAGCGACGCCAGCTCCTCGATCTTGGATTTCACTTGATCCATCGGGTAGACCGGAATGCCATAGATCTTGCTTCCCGCTATACTGGAATCCATGTCAAATCCGCCTATAATCCGCAGTCCGTGCTCGCGAAAGCCCGGAAAGCCCATCAAGGCGCTACCCAGGTTTCCCGCTCCCACGACCACCGCGTTCACCTGCCTGTCCCAGTTGAGGTAGGACTCTATGGCCTTGACGAGAGGCTGGACAGGATAGCCGCGCTTGGGTTTGCCAGCGATGCCGGTGATCGACAGATCCTTGCGCACCTGAATAGGCTCAAGGTCCAATTCCGAGGCGATGACCGTACCCGAAAGGTATTCATCTCCGTTATCCTGGGCCTGTCTTGCGATAAGGAGATAGGACGGGAGCCTACGCACTGACGGAGCATAGGAAACTTTCATCTTATTCATGGCGCTATCCTGTGGTTATTCTGTTCCCGCCAATCGATGCGAGAGCGACGGCAACGATAAGGGCAAACGACTCATCAAGTCAATAATCTTCGAATCAGTCAAAGTAAAAAGCTCAAATAAAAAAAGCTCCGTGGAAAAAGGAGGTAAACCACGGAGCTTAATTGTGGTGGCTGAAAAAGACACCAAAACAACTATACGCACAACCATGCGATTATGCAAGTATTTTGTATATTGCCGC
Organism: Spirochaetales bacterium; assembly: GCA_004525355.1. GTDB lineage: Bacteria > Spirochaetota > Spirochaetia > Treponematales > UBA12059 > UBA5200. The sequence continues at coordinate 402 of SPCK01000348.1, read as the reverse complement.
AAAACTGCTTTGACACATAAAGACGCACGTAACATTGGGTTATTATCAGAAAAACAAGAAAATGGATGTTTTACTTATTTTAAATTTGCAAACTAGTATATAAGCATTATGATGTGATTGACGCCCAACAGTACCTGGGCGGCTTCGTCGTGCCTTAGTCCTGATCGGTACGCCAGAATTTCACTAATCGGTCAGGCTTTTAAAAGCTTTTGTCTTGGATGCCAGTTGGTTTTTCAGAGGGAGTACAAAATGCGAGTGACAACAAAAGGCAGATATGCCCTGAGGGCAACATTGGCTTTGGCCAGAATGGCTGATGGCACCTCACCGACTTCTATCAAGACAATATCCGCGGCTGAAGGCATTTCACCTGAATTCCTGGAGCAAATTTTCTTCAAGCTGAGG